>JASEGX010000168.1 GCA_030017815.1 Thermodesulfobacteriota bacterium
GAGATCGTGTTTTAATCAAAACCTTTTTGCCTCACCTTTTGAACGATACTAATTATTTTTATGATAAAGGTGGACATCTCGCTGTGGGAAAGGAATGGTGATGCCTTCTTCGGCAAAGGACTTATAAATGGTCTTGTTAAGTTCATGTGTGACCAGTCCCTTGTAAGCAGGGTCTTTAATCCAGCATAAGAGTTCAAACTCCAGCGCAGAATCTCCAAATACCCGGAAACGGGCCCTTGGCGCAGGGTCTTCTACCACCTGGGGATTATTGTGCGCTATCCGCACCAGTAGCCTCCACTTTTTCAATGTCACTTCCATAGGCCACACCCACGCCTATACGCACCCTAAACCGCTCCACCGGGACGCTCTCGTTTACTATCTTTGAATTGGCCATAATGGAGTTAGGAATGCTAATAACCACATCGTCCCTGGTCTTGATCCGTGTGCTGCGCACCCCGATCTCTACTACTTCACCCCGGTCATCACCATCCAATATGATATAGTCTCCAATCTTGTACGGTTTATCCATAAAGATGCTTATACCCCCGAAGAAATTGGCCAGGGTTTCCTTTGCAGCCAATGCGACAGCTACACCGAAGATATCGGCGGAGGCTAAAAAGGGGGTAATGTTTATGTTCCACACCGAAAGAATCAACATGAACCCTGTACCAATAATGAGCATCCTAACGATTGTTTCGAATAGCGGTATGATTTCACGCCCCATGCCTGTAATATCCGATATCTTTGACACCGCCCGTTCCATAAACAAACTACTCAAGCGGACGCCGGCAATCGCCCAGACAATAACAATGCCCGACACAAGCAAGGCATCAGCATATATAGATAAACGTTTTGAAAGTTCCAAATAAGGTATAGCCTCTCTGAAGCCTTGCAAAATAACTGTGCCGCAAATGGGCTTATGGATTATGGACACGATGAGGTCATCAGCCTCCATGTGCGTTTTTTGCGCCAACTTTAGTAATACCCGATCAATGAAAATATCCACAATTTTCGCTGTAATAACTGTAATAACGATTATAATTATGGCGTGGACATAGGGAATCTTGAAAAGGGGCTGTAACGTGTCCATTTCTCTACCTCGCCGTTCGAAGTTTTGTACAACCCTTAATAACAAATTTTTTAGTTATGATCTACTATATTAGCGAAATCTGCTTTATTGGAAGGACTGATCTGAAATTCAGACAGGAAGGCCTAACACGCATTTCCGCGTAGGGCCTTCCTTAAGATGCAATCATGATCATTTGGACTTGCGGGTCATCGCCTTGACAATCAGGCTCCAGAGGTGCGTAGTTCTATAGCCACCGCCATAGACTTGGCATAGGTCTTCTATCTGCGAACGGCAATTATGACAGGGGGTCACCACTATATCAGCGCCTGTGGCCTGTATCTGGTCAAATTTAATCCTTCCAAAAGCCCGGCGTTTCTCGACAAATCCTGACTGGAGATAACCGCCGCCGCAGCAGCAGCAGCAGCAGTAATTATTTGATTTGTTCGGCCACATATCCACAAAATTTTCTTCTCCTACGACCTGTTTGATGACAAAGCGCAGATCATCCGCCACGCTGTCACCCAACCCTTTTCTCACCAGGTTGCAGGGGTCCTGGCAGGTTACCTTAAGATCTTCTCTATTCCACGATGGGTCCACGATAAGTCTGCCCTCCCGGATCCATCTGGCATAAAGGGTGATTATACTTTCAAGCTTCCAGCTATGGGAGATATTGAATCTCTGCAGTCCAGCCTGGACCGCGTAAAATGCGTGGCCTCACTCGGTATTGATCAACGTCTTACAACCCAGGTCGTTCACTATCTCGGCCTGTCTTCTGACTACCGTCTCCCAGTCCCGGTCATCTCCGGAAAACATACAGTAATTCACGGCATCCCATCGTTCGGATGAATACGTCCAATCAATACCCACCTCGTGAAGTATCTTCCATAAGGGTATCATCTCCTCAGGTTCGACCGTGGGTTCTTTGGCGTTCTGGTTGAGATAATACGCAGCCCCTTTTTTATCCATGGGGGCCGGCAAATCCTTCCAGTCCTCTTCCTGCTGTCTGGTCTCCTCAACCAGCTCCGCACAAAGTGAAACCCAATCTTCCCTGTGAATTCCCGTGCTGTTACCAAACTCGAGGTGTAAATCACATGACTTCTGAATCCCTTTTGGTGTATTTTCCCGCGACCATTGCTGGCGGGCCATGAATACCAGCGCTCCAATATCCACACCCATAGGACAAGCACGCTTGCATCTCTGGCACATAGAACACCACCAGATCCAGGGAGTCTGGACTACTTCTTCATCCAGTCCGAGGAGCACCATCCTCAGAAACTTCCTGGGGTCCATATCGCTGATGCCTGAGGCCGGGCATCCGTTGACACAAGAGCTGCAAGTAAGGCAGAGGTCCAGGTTGCCCCCTCCGGGGATCGCGGCCCGCGCCAGTTCCTTGAATCTGGATTTATGTTTTTCTATGACAATTGGTTGAGACATCTGTTAAAAATCCTCCCCCGACTAAATGCTCCCGATACGGTACTAGCCCTTTGCTCGCGCCGTCTCCAGGCCGCTTTTCTTAATGAGTTCAGGAATCACCTCTTCCCGCCCCGCACTCATGATATGAATACCCTGAACACCTTTCATCTCTTTTAGGGCCTGCATCTGCTCGGCACAGATTTTGAGCCCTTCCTGCGCCTGCTCCGGCTCCAGCACGCCTTCCAGACGGGTCATAACGTCCCGAGAGACCTCGACGCCCCGTCTCTCCTCATGAATCGCCCGGGCCTCACGCGCCGACCGGAGCGGCATTACCGTAGCCAGGATGGAGCACTTTTCAATAAGGCCTTCTTCTCTCGCCAGTCGCACCCAATGCCCGAACTTCTCCAGATCAAAAACAGGCTGGGACTGAATAAAATCCGCTCCAGCCCTTACTTTTTGACCCAGGCAGAGGATCATAAGATCGGCCGGCTCACCGAACGGATCGGCTGCCGCGCCTACGAAGAATGACCCCACCTTATCACATCCAGCCCCTCCCAGCAGTTTCCCGCTGTCGGAGAGTCCTCTCACCGCGTTCACGAGTTGCACGGAGTCGATATCATAGACGTTCAGGGCCTCAGGGTGATCTCCAAACTTCTGGTGGTCGCCGGTGGTACAGAAGACATTTCGAATGCCCAAAAGCGAGGCCCCCAGGAGATCACTCTGCAGGGCGATGCGGTTCCGGTCACGCGTGACCAAAGACATAATCGGTTCCAGACCCAGATCCAGGAGCACCTTGGATACCGCACAGCTCGCCGCACCCACTACAGCGCCCATATTGTCCGCCACGTTCGCGGCATCCACATGACCTTTAAAGTAAAGGGCTTGCCGTTCAATTAACTCCCGGTCTCCCGTCGCGGGCGGGACAAATTCGGCGGTAATCGCAAACTGACCGCTTTTCAGGATCCTTTCGAGGTTGCTTCCTGCCTTCATAGCGTTAAGTCCTCCCGCACGACCCTGCGCACGCCCCCACTCCAGTAGCTGGACCAGTCCTTGGCCGGCTTTAGGGCCTTGAGTTTTTCGACCTGCCCGAGATTCTTCATACGCGTATAAATGAGATGCCATATGCAATCCACTTCCGGGCGCACCTCACATTTACCCCCCGACGATCCCGCACACGGACCATGCAAGAGTCCCTTAGAACACCGGGTGATGGGGCATAAACCTCCAAAATTGTGTATCCCGCAATTACCGCAGGCCCGGCAAAACTCGGCCCAGACCTCGTGCTCAAGCGTTCCCCCGATGAACTTGGTGTTCAATGCAGGCATAACGGCCACCTTGTCAAACCGTTCCGCGATATATTGCGGCCCTACGCTGCAGGCCGCGGACATAATCGCTGTATAGCCCTTTTCCCGTATGGGTTCCTCCAGCCAGGAGATAAACTCCGGCTCGCACTGCCGGTCCAGCGTCATCTCATCAATCTCGATCGGTCTCCCCTGCCGCCTCCGGGCAATACGGAGGGCCGAGGCCAAGACACCGACCTCTTTTACTCCGCCCGCATTACACACGGTCACGCACCCCTTACATCCGACCAGGAGCACTTTGTCGTGCCCGGCAAGCATTTCGAGCAATTCCTTAATCGGCTTCCGTTCTGCGATAATCATTATGACACCTATAACTCCTCTGTCATCTTCTCGGTCTTTGTCGACAGGGGGTTCGGACCCAACGCCCTGATCGTCTCGGTCATCATCCTGGCAGCCTCAGCAAAACCCGGCCCATCCGAGGCCGCGATATTGAACATCCTCACCCGCGCGTCCTCTACGCCGGCCTCATTCAGAATTCTCTGCACGTAGGCTACCCGCTTCCTGGCCTTGAAGTTCCCCTCCAGAAAATGGCAGTCTCCTTCCAGGCAACCGGCCACACAGACACCATCCGCACCATCCTCGATCGTTCTCAGGATATGGAGTGGATCGACACGGCCCGTACACGGGACGAGTACCACTTTGACATTGGGTGGATAGGAAAGCCTCATGGAGCCTGCCAGATCTGCCGCCGCATACGAACAATACTGGCAACAAAAGGCTACAATGCGTGGTTCAAAGTTTTCGGACATGGCTGTGCGCTCTCATTATTTAGTCCTTTTCCCCCACCCTTATTATTTAAACAGGGCCCCCACCTTCGCCGCAATCTCCTCATCCGTAAAGTGATGCATCGTTATCGCGCCCGCGGGGCATTCAGATGCACAACACCCGCATCCCTGGCATTTCGCGGCATCAATCTCCGACACTCCGTGGCTGTTAATGAACGGGACGTGGTAGGGACAGGTGCGGACACAGGTCAGGCAGGCCGCGCAGTTCTCCTGGTCCACCTCGGCCACCACCCCACCCGCGATGGTCTCATCCCTGGACAAAATAGTCATAGCCCTGGCGGCTACAGCCTGGGCCTGGGCAATGGTTTCATCTATAGGTTTAGGGTAGTGTGCCAGTCCGCAGACGAACAGGCCTTCGGTGGCAAAGTCTACCGGGCGCAGCTTCATGTGCGCTTCGAAGAAGAATCCCTCCGCGTTCGTGGGGACCTTGAAGACTTTCGCCGGTTCCTCGTGACCGGACGGGATAA
The DNA here is from genome assembly GCA_030017815.1 of Thermodesulfobacteriota bacterium. GTDB lineage: Bacteria > Desulfobacterota > QYQD01 > QYQD01 > QYQD01 > QYQD01. Next base: position 5,096 of record JASEGX010000168.1, read on the forward strand.
TGGCGGTCATCAGGGTGACGAAGTCCGGACTGATTACCAACGGCCTCCCCAGGACATGGTCAGTCACCGTAACCCTGAGCTCTCCGTCGACTTCCTCAACCAGCGGCTTCTTATCACGGTCATAGCGGACGAACAGCACTCCTTTCCGCCGCGCCTGTGTGTCATGAAGAAAGGAGCAAGCCTTTCGTGCTGTATTAAAGATGAG
>JASEGX010000169.1 GCA_030017815.1 Thermodesulfobacteriota bacterium
CAAGCCACTAAGACTAAGATTATTCCTTTGTGTCTTGGTGCCTTGGTGGCAAAGGTTTCTCTCTGCGGACTCTGCGTTCTCAGCGGTGAAAAAGATTTTCTGCGTATATCCGCGAAAATCTGCGTCCTAATATCTTGCAAAGGTGGGAAAAATCAGTGCTTAAAAGTATGACGGCCTTTGGCCGGGCCAATGGTGAACTGCCATGTGGACTACTGACTATCGAAATGAAGTCGGTAAACCATAGATATTTAGATATCAGTTTACGGCTCCCCAAAAAATATACACTCCTCGAAGAACGAATCAGGAAAAAGATAGCCGCACAATTTTCCCGGGGCAGAATAGAACTTATGCTCCAGGTTAATGGCGACGCAACAAGGGTACAGAACCTCGAGTTGGACACGGGATTGGCTGCTGCCTATCACAAGATTCTAGGCCGCCTGAAGGAGCAATTTGACCTTAAGGGGGAGATAGAACTATCCCTTATGGCTTCCTTTAAGGATCTTATTTTGATAAAAGAGGAAGAGATAGACGTGGAAAAAGACTGGGACGTCATAGAACCAGTCCTTAATGAGGGTATGGGTTCTATGGAACAGATGAGGATAGAGGAGGGTAGGGCGCTTTATGCCGATCTTATAAAACGACTTGACCTCCTTTCTTCTTTAGTTAATGATATACAGAATCACATCCCTGAGGTGATAAAGGTGTGCAGGGATAAGCTGCGGGAGAGAATTAAGACCCTTTTAGAGGATATAAAGGTCGATCCAATGCGTCTTGCCCAGGAAGTAGCCATTATGGCGGATCGGTCTGACGTTACCGAGGAGCTGGTCCGCATAAGAAGTCATTTCGATCAATTCAGGGGATTAACGGATACCGATGGAGCGGTAGGCAGAAAATTTGATTTCCTTATCCAGGAAATGCACCGGGAGGCCAATACCATGGGCTCAAAGGCCGGAGATGCGCTCATTTCGCACAAGGTTGTGGATATCAAGTGTGAATTGGAAAAGATGCGGGAACAGGTGCAGAATATAGAATAAAAGCACCTACTTTAGCCACCAAGTCACCAAGACACAACGAGTGAGAACTTAAGAGAATTATTCATCATTAGTGCCTTTGTGCCTTAGTGGCTAGCACTAATAAAAAATAATTAACCAACAGAGGGGAGTCATTAAGAAGTGAGTAAGACTATAGAGTCAAGATTGCTTAATATAGGTTTTGGCAATTCCGTGGTGATGGACAGGATAATTGCCATTGTCAACCCAAGTTCAGCGCCGATGAAGAGATTAAAGGAAGAGGCCAAAGGAAGTAAGCTGCTGATTGATGCTACCCAGGGGAGGAGGACGCGTTCTATTATCGTTACGGACAGCAACCATATTATCCTCTCCGCAATCCAGGCCGAGACTATTGCCCAGCGTTTTACGAGCGATATTTACAAGGAAGAAGAGGTGAAAGAAAAATAGTGCCGGGAAAAGGTAGTTTGTTCGTAATTTCTGCGCCTTCCGGGGCCGGAAAGACCACGGTATGCCATCGGGTCCTGGAGTCTATACCGGATCTGGCCTATTCTATCTCACATACGACACGTCCGCCGCGTTACGGCGAAAAGGACGGGGTTGATTATTTCTTTGTCTCCGAAGATGAGTTTCTTCGCATGAGGGAAAGCGGAGATTTTCTGGAGTGGGCCCTTGTACATAACAACTACTACGGCACGGCTAAAAGACAGATAAGTGACTGTCTGGGATCAGGGAAAGACATACTGCTGGACATAGATGTCCAGGGCGCGAGGCAGGTACGGGATCAACTATCCGAGGCCATACTCATATTTATTTTGCCTCCCTCCTGGGAGGTTCTGGAGGAACGGCTCAGGAAAAGACAGAGCGATGACGAAGAGGCCTTAAAATTGCGCATGTCTAATGCCCGCAGCGAGGTAAGGGCGGTTCGGGAATATGATTACGTTATCATAAACGATGACCTGGACGAGGCAGTTCGTAATTTTAAAGCTATAGTCCAGGCCGAACGTTGCCGCCGCTCCCGCGTCATTCCTTCACTCAACTGGTTGTCAATTAGCGTATAGCGTTTAGCGAATAGCGGGTAGATGATGCCTGATCTGATATGGGGGATACACCCGGTCCAAGAAAAGCTCAAAAACAATCCAGAATTAGTCCAGAAGATCCTGGTTAAGTACGGAGTCCAGGGAAAGGCCAGGCAGGCCATCATAGATCTGGCCCGTTCACGGTCAGTTAGCGTACAATTTGAGAAGGAAGAGGTACTGGAACATATTGTCGGCCATGGGCATCATCAGGGAATAGTAGCATATATTCAAGAGGTTAGTTGCAAAACCTTAGAAGATATATTAAGTTATGCCTCTCCTTCAACATATGGACTGATATTGGTATTGGACGGGATAGTTGATCCCCAGAACCTTGGCTCGTTGATAAGAAGCGGACACGCTGCTGGGGTTCAAGGTGTTGTAATTCCTAAGGATCGATCCGCACAGGTCACCGGAACAGTAGAAAAGGTGGCTGCCGGCGCGCTCACTTATGTGCCTGTGGCCAGGGTTACAAATATCGTGAGGGCGCTTGAGAGATTAAAAGAGGCCGGATATTGGGTTATCGGCACAGCCGCGGAGGCCGATAAGACGATTTATGAGACAGATTTTAAAACTAATGTGGCCTTAGTTATTGGCAGCGAGGCAAAAGGCATTCGTCCTTTAGTTAGAAGGCATTGTGACCTAATGGTTTCTATCCCCATGTCAGGGAAGGTCTCTTCCCTTAATGCCGCGGTGGCCGGGGCCGTGATTCTTTTTGAGATACTGCGGCAACGAACAGCGGATGGTTGATAGTTCATAGCTCATGGTCTTAGCCATCAGCCACATGACAAGGAGAATTGAATGAGAACAAAGAAGTTTTGGTTTTCCCTGGTTGCAGTAATGATGCTGATCTGTGTCGGTTGCAGCACTCCAGAGGAAAAGAAGGCCAAACATTATAAAAAAGGCATGGAGTTAGTTAAAGAAAATAAGCTGGACGAGGCCATTATTGAGTTTAAAAATGCCATTCAGATCAATCCCAAATATGTGGATGGGCACCATCAATTAGGCCTTGCTTATCTCAAAAAGGGGAATCTAAGGGGTGCGTTTGGAGAACTAAGCCGAACGGTGGAACTCAATCCTGAACTATACGATGCCCAGGTTAAACTTGGAAGTCTATACATGTTAGGCCGAAAGCTACCGGAGGCGAAAGAAAAGGCTGCCTTAGTCTTAAAAAAGGAGCCTGACAATATTGATGCCCTATATCTGTCAGGCAACGTTCTATTGGCAGAAGGTAAACCCGAGGAAACTATTGCCACCCTAAATAGAATTATTGCTCTTGATCCTAAACAGTCCCCAGCCTACATATTACTGGCCAGGATTTATGCGGGGCAGAAGAAATTAGATCTCGCGGAGGAATACCTTAAAAAGGCAATAGCGGCAGATGAGAAGACGCCTAGCCCCCGGCTCACACTGGCTGATTTTTATGGCCGTACCGGACGGATTGACCAGGCAGAAGCCGAATTGAAAAAGATTATCTCCTTAGACCCCAGGAAAGCAGACTATTACATTATACTGGGCAATTTCTATATGGCAACACGTAGGCCGGCAGAGGCTGAAGGTATCTTTAAAAAGGCCACGCAGCTTGACCCTAAGGATCCGAAACCTTTTATGGTCCTGGGAAGATATTATGCCTTACAGAATAAATTTGAACCGGCCCTTGCCGGGTTTAAGAAGGCTTCGGAGGCTAAACCGGATGATTTAAATATCAAAAATGCCATAGCCACGCTCTATTATGACTTCGAAAAGATGAAGGAGGCAGAAAAGGAAGTAGAAGAAATCCTTGATGAAAACGAAAAGAACACCCCGGCCCGGGTACTTAAGGGCCGGATTTATCTCAAGAAGAGGGATTTTAGCAATGCCTTGACCGAATTTGATGGGATTCTTAAAGAGGAGCCGCGTCTTCAGGATGTCCGCTATTATAAGGCCATGTCCCATATAGGAAAAGGCGAGACCCAGCTTGCTAAAAACAGCCTGGTCGAGGTCGTTAAGCAGGCGCCGGGCCTTACAAAGGCAAGATTGCTGCTGGCCGAGATCTATCTGGGAGAGCGGGCGGTTGACGCTGCGCAAAAGGAACTGCAGGAAGCGATCAAGATTCAGCCTAGAAATCTTCAAGCCAGGCTTCTCCTTGGGGACAGTTATATGGGGCAAAAGAAGGTCAAAGAGGCGCAAAGGGAATATCAGGAGGCCAAGAAAATAGCTCCCAGGTCACCAGCAGGTTATTATCGTCTGGGTATAGCTTACCGTGTGATGGGCCAGAATAATCCGGCGTTAAATGAGTTTGAAGACGCCTTGAAGTTAAATCCCCATCTTATTGATGCCTTAAGCCAGGTGGTTTCTATTCACGTGGCGGGCAGAGATCTAAAAAAGGCCATAGCCCGCTCGGAAGAACAACTTAAACGTTCCCCCAACAATCCTTTTATCTATAACCTGCTCGGCAATCTCCACCTGGCGGATCAGAAGGTTGATCTTGCGGAAGTAAGCTACAAGAAAGCGATCAGTATCAGTCCTGACTTTGTCTCTCCGTATATGGCCTTGGGCAGGCTGTATGCAGCCACAAAACGCACGGATAAAGCCATGGCAGAGTTTCAGGAGGCTATAAAAAGGAATCCAAAGGCTATAACCGCTCGTATGAGTCTGGGAGTCTTGTATGAATCCCAGGGTAAATACGACGCCGCCCAAAAAGAATACCGGGAAATCTTAAAAACCAATCCGAAATTTGCCCCGGCGGCAAATAACCTGGCCTGGAACCTGGCGGAACATGGCGGAAATATAGACGAAGCCCTTACTCTGGCTCAATTGGCTAAGGAACAGAACCCTGAAGACCCGGGCGTCGCTGATACTATGGGATGGATATACTATAAGAAAAACGTTGTTGACAGGGCTATCAGAGAGTTTGAAGATGCCATTAAGAAAATCCCCAATCATCCTACCATCCATTACCACTTAGGCATGGCCTATCTGAAGAAAGGAGATAAGGCTAAGGCTAAGGCAGAGCTAAATCGGGCCTTAAGCATAAGTCGCGCCTTCCCGGAGGCTAAAGAGGCGGAAAAGGCCCTTCTAAGTACAAAATAAGAATGCCAAATGCCAAAGCTTAAAGTTCAAAACGTCACTGGTCACTGGTCATTAGTCATTGGTTAAGTCGGGAGAAAGATAGACCCCTTTTACCAGTGACAAATGACTATTGACT
>JASEGX010000170.1 GCA_030017815.1 Thermodesulfobacteriota bacterium
GTTCCAGGTGTTTACACGCCCTGTCTCATTCATGCGGTAATCATAGCATCTTATTTTCCTGATAACCATATCTATTTTTGTAATTTCGGAAGTACAATAAAACCCTCTGTACGTAATCCTGCGTCTCCTTAATCATGGGGATTTGTTTCTTGTTCCCAACCCTATCCGGGCCGGCATTATAAGCCGCTAAAGCCAAAGGTATATTACCGTCGAACATGCCTAATAGCCGTTTCAGGTACTTAACCCCGCCGTATATGTTTTCAGCCGGATCAAAAACATCAAACACGGACATCTCCTGTGCCGTCTGAGGCATCAGTTGCATCAGACCCCGTGCTCCCTTTGGTGAAAGCGCCAGGTAATTGAAGTTAGATTCGGCCTTAATTATAGCCCGGACCAGATTCGTATCTACACCAAACCGCCGGCAGGCCGCATGGATGACAGGATCGTATCTTTTAATATCACCCGAAAAAACAGCGTAGGAAATCCGTTCTATCGCCTTTCTGGTGCGGAGGAAGACTCTATATCGCTCGTCGTTAGGCACATCGGTAAAATGAACTACGCCCTCGCTATCAGTAAAACAGTAAATATCCGCCCGTGCAGAAATAGGGCCGGCTATCGTTAGGATCGTTAAAAACAGGAGGAACAACACGGTGCGCAAAGCATTCGCTTGCATCCCTCTGTGACCTCCAGTCGAAAATTATTTTTTGGGCCTGTCTACTTTCTTCCAGTCCGCCAGAAATTTCTCTATTCCAATATCCGTAAGCGGATGTTTAGCCAACTGGGCAATAACCTTGAATGGTATGGTGGCTACATCCGCACCCATCAAGGCCGCCTCCAGGACATGACCGGGGTGACGGATACTGGCCACAATGACCTCTGTATCAAAGGCATAGTTGTCATAGATAGAAATAATGTCCCCGACCACATCCATGCCCACCTGGGAAATATCGTCCAGCCGGCCAACAAAGGGGCTGACGTAGGTTGCGCCAGCTTTAGCCGCCAGCAGGGCCTGCACCGGTGAAAAAATAAGCGTGACATTGGTCTTAATGCCCGCTTCGCTGAGCATCCGGGTGGCCTTGATCCCTTCCGTGGTCATGGGCGCCTTGATAACTATATTATCGGCAATTTTGGCCAGATCTTTAGCCTCTCTAACCATTTCTTTGGCCTCCAGGCTGACCACCTCAGCGCTGACCGGCCCTTTTACTATCTTGCATATCTCAGTCAGGAGCTTCTTGAAGGGCTTGTTCTCCCTGGCAATAAGCGATGGGTTTGTAGTTACCCCATCGATCAGGCCCATATCATTGGCCTGCCGGATTTCATCCAGGTTGGCGGTATCGATAAAAAACTTCATACACACACTCCTTTATGCATTTCTATAAATTTTTGTTTACATTTTTCACTGCAAAAGTAGTAACTTTTCCCGTCCATACCGGCCGTAAGGGCCTCGTTTTTGGGGCAGTAGGTGTGACAAACCGGGTCTTCCACCAGCTCTGCGGTTATTGCACCATCATCTTTCTTTCGATTTACTTGTTCAGGCCTGCCCAACTCCCTGCGCACGGCCTTATAAATCTGATAAACAACAAATATTAAAATGATATAAATGAGCAGCCTCATCTCAGTTTTCAACCTCTATCCGGCGGACTCGCTGCCCGTTTTCCGGCACTTCCTTGAGCAAATCACAAACCCTTTTTTTGAGCACCGGATGCTCGAAGTCAGGAGACAGTTCGCAAAGGGGCACCAGGACAAAGCGGCGCTTATGCAATCTGGGGTGAGGAATGATTAACTCCCCGGTGTCCAGGACCATGTCGTCATAAAATAAAAGGTCGAGATCAATAATCCGCGGCCCGTATCGGGCTGCCCTTTCCCTTCCCATTTCATCCTCAATACGGTGTAAAAGACAAAATAGATCCTGTGCGTAGAGAGGGCCTTTTACCTCGGCCGCGGCGTTGACATACCACTCTTGCGCTTTTAATTCCTGGGGCTCCGTTAGATACAGAGAAGAGAGGCGTATCTTTAATCTGTTATCAGCCTTAGCCAGGCGCGCTGCGGCCTGAAGACAATTGGCCTTGGCGTCGCCCAGGTTAGATCCAATACCAATATAGGCCAGGACATCTTCCAAAGGTTAAAACCCTACATTCTTAATACGCTGGACGGCCTCCTGGAGACGTTCTTTTCCCACTGTCAAGGCCATGCGAATATAACCTTCTCCGGGCGCGCCAAAACCATTGCCTGGAGTAGTAACGATACCCGCCTTGCTCAAAAGGTGGGCAGTAAATTCGGCGGAGGTATATCTCCGGGGGACTTCAACCCACAGGTAAAAGGTAGCCCTGGGTTTTTCCACATTCAACCCCGCTTCTTTCAGGCCGGCGACTAAAATATCCCGGCGCCCGGCATAAGCAGCCTGCATCTCCCGGACACAGGTCTGATCACCATCCAGGGCCGCCATACCGGCTATCTGGATAGCCTGGAAGACTCCGGAATCAATATTGCTTTTTATCTGTCCCAATCCGGCAATGACCTCTTTGTTCCCCACAGCAAAGCCTATGCGCCAACCGGTCATGTTATAGGTTTTAGAAAGGGAATGGAGTTCGATCCCTACCCCCTTGGCTCCCTCGACCTCCAGAAAACTGGGCGGCCTATAGCCGTCAAAGGCCATCTCGCTATAGGCCGCATCATGGCAGACTATAATGTTATATTTTTCAGCAAAGGCCACGATTTCTTTAAAGAAGTCCACCGTAGCCACGGCTGCCGTAGGATTGTTGGGATAATTAATGAACAGGAGACGGGCCTTTTCAGCTACCTCTGGAGGGATGGCAGTCAGGTCCGGTAAAAAATGGTTTTCTTTGGTAAGGGGCATATAGTATGGCTCGCCGCCGGCAAATATAGTTCCGATATGATAAACCGGATAGGCCGGTGACGGCACCAGAGCCACATCACCGGGATTAATGAAGGCGAGGGGGATGTGGGCGATGCCCTCCTTGGAACCAATCAGGCTGACGACCTCTGTTTGGGGATCCAGAGAGACGCCGAAGCGTCTTTCATACCATCCGGCTACGGAAAATTTAAAGCCGTTCATGCCCGAATAAGAGGGATAACGGTGGTTTTGGGGATCGGTCGCCGCTTCATTAAGCCGGGTGATTATATGAGGCGGTGTGGGGATGTCCGGGTCTCCTACGCCGAGGTCAATGACATCCAGCCCCCGTGCCTTTACCTCCTCTTTCATGCGATCTATCTCCGCAAAGAGATAAGGCGGCAGCTTCTTTAGTCGTTCCGATTTTTCTATCTTGATCATTTGCACTAAATACCTTTCTGAATATTGACGGCTTCGTAAAAAGTCCATTTGCGGCGTTACGCGGCATCCTTCGTCACTGCGGCGTAGCTATAAGTACGCCTCATTCCTCAGGATTTGCGCGCCTTGCAACTGGAGCTTTTTACTGTGCCGTCCAAATTTTGACTTTTTACGAGTTCATCAATATTCTTATCCAACATCATACCTGTCCAAAATACATTGCGGATCAGGAGACAGAATTCAGAATACAGCTTTTAGCCTTCAGCCTTCAGCCTTCAGCTTTCTCCGCCTCCACCGTGTTGCGCAGCGTACCAATACCTTCCACAACAATTTCTATGACATCGCCGGGAACCATAGGGCCAATTCCGGAAGGCGTGCCGGTAGCAATGATATCGCCCGGGAGCAAGGTCATCACTTTAGAGATAAAACTGACCAGTTCGGCAACCCCGTAGATAAGATTCCCGGTGTGGGATGACTGGCGGATTTCCCCGTTGAGGTATGATTCTACTTTGAGATGCGAGGGATCCATTCCCCGGGCAATGCAGGGGCCGATAGGGGCAAAGGTATCAAAACTCTTAGAACGCGTAAACTGTACATCCTTTCTCTGTAAGTCCCTGGCCGTAACATCGTTTACACAGGTATAGCCAAAGATGTAATCATAGGCCTTCTCCTGCGGGATAAAACGGGCTCTCTGGCCGATGACCACACCCAGCTCGGCCTCATAGTCAACCCTCTTGCTCATCCGGGGATACATAATGGATGAATTCGGCCCGATGACTGCCGTTCCCGGTTTAAGAAAAATCAAAGGCTCATCCGGGATAGGGAACCCCAACTCCCTGGCATGATCGCGATAATTCAGGCCCAGGGCAATAATCTTGCCTGGCCGGCAGGGAGGGAGGAGCCGGACATTAGCCGGATCATACTCTTCATTACCTGTTTTAAATTCTGCGAATATATCGCCTTCTATGCTGCGGATGGTGTCTTCTCTTAGCTGCCCGTATCTAACAGCGCCATCGGCTTCAAAACGAACGAAGCGCTCTATCACTTCCTCAGTCCCAGTACATCCTGCATGTCATAGATGCCGTTTTTCTGATTTACGATCCATTTGGCGGCCCGCACGGCCCCGCGGGCAAAATTATCCCGGCTATGGGCACGGTGGATGACCTCAATGCGTTCCCCGATACCGGCAAAAAGGACGGTGTGTTCGCCCACAATATCGCCGCCGCGCACAGTCTGTATGCCGATTTCCTCATTCGTTCGCTGACCGATCATCCCATGGCGGGCATAGACCCCAACCTTATCCAAATCGCGGCCTAATGCCCCGGCCAGCACTTGGGCCAGCTTTACGGCCGTGCCGCTGGGGGCGTCCTTTTTAAGGCGGTGGTGGGCCTCGATAATCTCCACGTCGTAACCTTCACCCAGGATTCCAGCTACATCTTGTACGACTTTGTAGAGGACGTTTACACCCACACTCATATTAGGGGCCAGAACACAGCGCATCTTTTTGGCCAGCTTCTTGATCTCTTTCATCTCCTCAGGCGTAAACCCGGTTGTCCCCACCACAATAGCCTTTTTGTGTTTGGCGGCCAGGGCCACGTGTTCTGCAGACGAGGCATGAAAGGTGAAATCGATGATTACATCACCCTTTTTAATGACCGATTCCAGCCCCTCAGAAATCGGGATTCCGATCTTTCCCAGGCCGGCTACCTCTCCTACGTCCTGGCCGAGGGCCGGATGTCCCGGCCTTTCAAAGGCCGCTGCCAGTTTAATTCCTTCGGCCTGATGCACCATATGGATATTGCGTCCGCCCATTTTGCCGGCGGCGCCCGCCACAATAGCCTTTATCATAATCTTTCCTCCCTAAAGAACGTTTTTCAAAACCTTAACCACAGGGGACAAAGCGCGGCATGGCCGCGATTAAATCCGAAATTCGAATATCGAAATTCGAAACAAATTCAAATTCCTAATGTCTCA
>JASEGX010000171.1:0-1980 GCA_030017815.1 Thermodesulfobacteriota bacterium
GTTCGTCCTACCGCTCCCACAAACAGGGTATCTCCTGTAAAGAGATTCCCTTCGCCGTAAAGACAGACAGCCCCCGGAGTATGTCCGGGCGTGTGGATAGCTTTGAGTGCAGCATTCCCCACGGTTATTGCATCTCCATCTTTAATACGGATATCCGCAGGGGGGGCCGGATCAAACCCCATCTGGCGGTAAAACATCTGAATCTTCGGATCGGAAAAGAGATCGTCATCCAACTCGTGCATGATTATCTTTGCCCCGGTTAACTCCTTTATGCGCCTGTTGCCGCAGGTGTGGTCAGGGTGGCCGTGCGTATTGACCACATATTGAACTTCGAGCCCAAGGCCATTTGCGGCCTGTATAACTTCATCTTCATTCCCGGCCGGATCGATGAAAAGCGCCTTTTTCGTCTGAGGACAGCCGACTATGTAACAACAGACCTCCATGTGACCGACTATCATCTGTTTAATGATCATGTTCGGGCTCCTGACCTTCAGCGCCTTCCTTGCCCTGTCCTTTTACATAGGTGGCGGCACTTATGCCGGCCACACAACCTTCGCCCACCGCCTTGGCCATCTGGAAGGGAGGTCCACAGATATCTCCGGCCGCAAATATGCCGGGCACGTTTGTCGCCTGCTTTTTATCCGTTACTATGAATTGGAAGGATTCGGGATCGAGCGCTATATCGAGATTAAGTGTCAGTTCCATGATCCCCTTAGCGCCCAACTCGACAAAAAGGCCGTTTAAAGGGAGGGTGCGGGTGTCTGTTAATACAACTTCTTTAAGCTCATCTTCTCCCCTAAGTTCCTTAATCCAATTCCCTTCCAGGAGTTCAACCGCGCTTTCTCTAATCTGGCGTTCCAGAGACGGGACGACAGAGAGCTGTTTACAAATCAGATAGACCTTTGACGCATACTTAAGGAGCGTAAGGGCGCCGGTAGCAGCTGCTGATCCGTTTCCAATAACGGCCACCACCTGGTTGCGGAAAAAGTTGGCGTCACAATCGACGCAGTAGCTTATCCCCCGCCCTAACCATTCTTTTTCCCCCTTGAGTCCCAACTTCTTGCGCGCCGCGCCCGTGGCCAGGATAAGGGCCCGGGCCTGTATCTCTTTGCCGCTTTCACTCTGAACAACAAAAGATCGGTCGGTTTTTTCCAGCTTCAGGGCGTCCTCTCTCAGAAGATGGGTGCCGAAGGCCTCCGCCTGCTTTTTCCCTGTCTCGAGCAGCTCAGCGCCGCTGGTCTTAAGAACTGAACAATAGTTTTCAATATGGGCAGCGGCAAAAAGACTGCTTTTGTCCAACCTTCCCATGACCAACACAGAGACCTTACGCCTTGCCGCATGGATAGCCGCTTGTAGTCCGGCCGGGCCTGTTCCCAGGATAACAATATCGTAATTGAGCGGTGTCACACACATCCTCCCTGACATTTTTTACCGCAAAGGCGCAAAGAACGCAAAAAAAGCATTTTTTGTAACAATTTAGATTTTTGAAAGCCTGTCGTAAATGCGATGTGTTGTAAAGCCTAAAGTGTTACCACTTATATGAATGAATCTGGAAATCAAGAAATCAGGAATAGAACAGCATTTTTCTTCATGAGTTCCTGAGTTCCAAATTTAAGAATCTGTACTATTTCAGGCTGTTGAAAGCTGAGGTGATCCAATGTTTTCAAGTAGCTAAAATGTTACCATTTTTTTATTTTTTAAAACTTACTTTTCTTTGCGTTCTTTGCGCCTTTGCGGTGAATAGCTAATTTCCATCTTCCTTCTCTGTATCAGCCGTCGCAGTCTCCGGTTCACCCGGGATACGATAACCTTCGTCAATCCATTTACCAAGATCGATCAGTTTGCAGCGCTCGGAACAAAAGGGACGGAAGGGATTCCCTTCCCATGAAGTTGATTTATGACAGACCGGGCATTTGATCTTCACTATACTATCCAGACGGCCAGGTTCTCAGCCGAGGCCAGAATCTTACTGGAAACGCT
>JASEGX010000171.1:1990-5240 GCA_030017815.1 Thermodesulfobacteriota bacterium
GGGTCTTAGACGCCCCTTTCCTGGCCATAACAATCGTGCCAAAATCCCGCCGCTGCGCTTCACGAAGAATATCTCTGGCTATGTTGGTTGGCCCCTTTTTCATTTTACATTTGACTTGTTTTTCCGGGAGGCCCGCAGCCTGCAGCATCTTTTTCGCCCGGCCGAAGACTGCGTATATCTCTTCGGCCGCCCTTTCCATCCACAGATCTTCTACATCCGACAGATCAACCTCTTCCTCTACACCGCTGAAAAAACCAAGCCTGGGCAGGACATGATAGAGCGTGATTTCTATGCCGGGCAGGCCATCAATCATGAAACCCAGGTGATCGACGGCCTTCAGAGATGCATCTGAGGCGTCCATCGGCATCAGGATCTTATTGGAGGTTATCTTCCCGTCTATCACCCAGACAGGCCGTGTTTGCAACGCCTGTACAACCTTTGTAGATATACTCCCCATGATAGCCGATTCCAACTTAGATAGACCGCGGCGTCCAACGACCACAGCGTCATAATTTCCTTTTTCGGCCTCATAGATAATATCCCTGGCCAATCCTATCTTTTTCTCCACGATTTGAGTATTAATAACTTTTTCGCCAAGACCTGCCTTCATAAGAATAGCCCTTCCTTTATCCATGACGGCTTGGGCCTTGCGTCTGTGAATATCCATCAACTGCTGGGCCTTCTGGCTTAACACCTGCCAGTCACCATAACCTTCTCCCTTCTCGGTGAGAACAGGCGGCAGTGGGGGGAGAACGTAAAAAAGGGTTGCCCGGATTCTGGAATCCTTGCCAAAGAGATGCCCGATATAGGCTATAGATCTTTCCGAATGTATGGAACCATCAGTGGCCACGAGTATTTTTTTGTCCATGAAGTGGTCTCCCTTCATCCTGGATTTCTACCACCGGTTTCATTCCTTTGCCGCCGATTCTCTGCCAAGGACTTCCTCGACATAGGGCAGGGCATCCTCAAAACTAAGGGCCTTATTAAACCCGGGACAATTTTGTTGAATTATCAAAAAGCTGGCTCGATCAAGGAGGCTGGGGACAAAGGGCCATTCACGGCAACGCCCGGGTTTAAACGCATGTATGGAACATTTGCCATCCCAGAATATGCAATGGTTATTCACTACTTTCATCTGGACGTGTGGGCCTTTGGAGACGCAATATCTTTCCAGAAATCCGCTTTCAGGAAGACCCAGGCCGGAGGCGATACGGCGAACATCGGCCGGAGTCAGGCATATAGTATTCTCGCCATAACAGCAGTCATTACACATCTGACAGGTAAATAATATTTCTTCGGGATCCATGCACGTCGCTTTCTAACCCATGCTTGTCATTGCTCTCTGGTCATTGGTTATTAACCATTGCCATGAGCTACGAGCTACGTGCCATGAGCCTGTTTTTTGTCGAATTAGGGTAGCGCAGTTCTACCTGATTGGCAAGAATTTTGTTCTTCGGGGATGCCCGAGTAGTATCTCTGGGAAAGTTTTTACGCGGGGGCCTTGAAATAGCCTTTTCCCGCCTTTCGGAAGATAGAAAATTCCAGATGGTGTTCTGCCAGTCTTTCCCGGGCGACACCGCCGGCGCTTTCATCTATAGCCAGCGCCATACCGCAGTCTGAACTGATTTCACGCGGGACGGGTATGAGTTCACAGGGGATATCTTCTTTTTTGAGCGCCTTCTCCGCCTTGAGGACATAGTGGATGGAGTCAAAGATAAAGATAATCTTACAGTCCGCTAATTTCATAACTAACTCTAAAGCTGATAGCTACTTTACATCTTACTTATCTCATATATCGCCCTTATGGCCTGGTCAACTTCCTCCAACGTATTGAAATAACCAAGGGAAAGACGGACAGTGCCGTTTGGGAACGTGCCGATGGTCTTGTGGGCTATAGGAGCGCAGTGCAGGCCGCCGCGGGTCATTATACCATATTTCCTGTCGAAGATAAGACATACTTCAGAGGGGCTTTTACCCTCAATGTTCAAAGAGACAATACCCGTCTTTTCATCGGCAGCCTGGGGGCCATAAATTTTTACGCCTTTGATGGCGTTTAGCCCGTCCATCATCTGCCGAATGAGCCGCAATTCGTGTGCCCGGATGCGTTCAAGCCCTTGCTCCTGGATGAATTTTATCCCGGCATTCAATCCGACGATGCCTACGGTATTGGGTGTGCCGCTTTCATAGCGGTCCGGGAGAAAATCAGGATGCGCCCACGATTCAGAGCGGCTTCCGGTTCCACCTCTCTTAAGGGGATTTAGGCGAATATCTTTAGACAGGCAAAGCCCGCCGATGCCCGTCGGGCCCAAGAGTGATTTATGGCCGGTAAAGGCCAGAAAATCGATTCCCGCCTTCTGCATATCAATGGGTATTACACCGGCACTCTGCGCCGTATCTATAAGAAAAAGGGCATTCCCTTTGATTCCGCCCACAGCTTCAATCGGAAGTATGGTGCCGGTCACGTTAGAGGCGTGGTTGACTACAACGAGTCTGGTCTCCGGCCGCAGGGCCTTCCGGATATTCTCCGGGGCAAGCCGCCCCTGATCGTCACAGGAAACCACTGTAAAATCTACCTTGCGGGACTCCTTGAGATATTGCAGCGGCCGCATAACCGAATTATGCTCCATAGAGGTGGTAACCACGTGGTCGCCGGGTTGGAGGAGGCCCGAAAGGACGAGGTTCAGGGATTCAGTGACATTAGCCGTAAAGATGACCTGTTCGGAAGAAGGACAGTTGAAGAAATCCGCCACTGTCTCGCGGGTCTCAAAGACTGCCCTTCCCGCCTCTATAGCGTATCTGTGTGCCGAACGTCCCGGACTTCCTGAGGTATTGGTAAGGAATGACGAGATGGCCTCGACTACTGCTTTCGGTTTAGGGAAAGACGTAGCGGCCTGATCACAGTAAATAGGCATCATGGTTTACGGGAAAATGACCTTATCGGCCTTGGCCATGGTTTCCAGGATGGAAAACATGTTGGAAATAGTGCCGACAGCCAGTTTTTCTTTCAGGTGATAATAATCCAGGCAGGTGCCGCAGACCAATATCTCCATGCCGTTTGCCGCCAGGTCTTTTAGTGCCGGGAGGACCTCTGAATCCTCTGTGGTTAGGTACAGACCGCGATTGTAGAAGATCAGCTTGTTTGGTTTGGCGTCCAGGCTGATCAGGGTCTTGAGCAGGGCCTGAATGAGTATCTTGCCCAGGGCTGCATCTCCAGTGCCCATCTGATCCGATTTAAAGACAAGGACGGTCT
>JASEGX010000172.1 GCA_030017815.1 Thermodesulfobacteriota bacterium
AACCCATCTATCACCCTGATTTATCAGGGTCAACGAGGTTTTTAAACTTTTTTTGATGGCGGAACCAAGTTCACTGAGCATTCAGTCGTCAGCTATTAGCCTTGGGCAAATTGGTGAAAGCTGATAGCTGAAGACCCTGTTGTCATTTGGCATTCGTTTGAACTTTGAGTTTTGGATTTTGAGCCCTTGCTTGTCTCACCCGGCAATTTTTTCCGCCATCCCGCAACTAGGACTGAAAAATTTGCCGACTCCCCTCACGGTTAAAGGTCGATAAGACCCGTAATTACGCTAATTAGTTTCCATCCGAATAGCCCCAAAACTACCCCCCTCCCTTGACGGGAGGGGGTGAGGGGGAGGGTGAACAGCATGAAATTGCTCACTTTTTCACCCCCACCCTAACCCTCCCCCGTCAAAGGGGGAGGGAATATATGAGTTTCCGGATAGACACTAAGAACCAGCGGCCGGTTTGTCCTAAATCGACTATGGCCCCTTAGCCCATTATGCTCTCCACACGTAACCGTTCACCATTGACTGTTCACCGAAAAAAACCTTTCAGGTTCTTACGGACAACGGTGAACGGATACCTCCACACCGGTGATACCGTTGTGCTTGTTAATGATACGGGTACGCTCCTTAAAAACCAGCAAGGCCGTGGTCTTATTAAATTCTTATCGGCCTCAGGAAATTGTTCATTAAGACCAAGTTACGTTCAAATCCCCCTTAATCCCCCTTTTTCAAAGGGGGAAATTATATTCCCCTCTTTGGAAAGGGGTGAGGGGAGAATAAAGGGTGCAATTCGGATCGGAAGGCATGAAAGCGGGCGGACGCAGGGTGGCAGGCTATCAGTCTTCGATGGAAAGGAGATTTCTCACTTTCTGAATAAGCAAAAGGACGTCATCGGTCTTGTGATAGAAATCATCTGCTCCGGCGGCCAGAATCGCTTCCCTATGGCGGTTATCTGTACTAGCCGTCATAGCGATTACCTTTATATCTTTCGTTTCCGGATGCTCCTTTAATCTTTTACAGAATTCATATCCATTCATATTGGGCATCATGATATCCACTATAACCAGGTCTGCTTTTTTCCCGCCTATCTCTATCAATGCCTCTACAGGGTTATTTTTTGCCTCTACCTGGACTGTTTTTCCCAATTTCCGAAGACTCCGTTGATAGACCTTGAGCGCCAAGTCGTCATCATCCACGATGAGTACCTTTTTAGAGGAAATGAGCTGAGGTGGCAGGGGCATGTCGTATTCATTTATGAAGCGAATCAGATCATTATGCCGTATGCGTTTAAAGCCACCTGGAGTCTTAAACGCCTTGAGCTTTCCCTGGTCAATCCAATTGCTGATTGATTTCCTGGCTACATTGAGAAGTTTGCTAACCTGTTGAGTAGAATAGACCTTTTCTTCCTGCTGTCTATTGTTTGGCATTTAGTACTCCTTTTCGGGAACTAATTCACGTTACGCAAAAGTTTCTATTTAGTCAACTCACCTTTTTATTTTCTCCAGCAAAAATTTTTAAAGTATAATGTGGTAATGCCGATAAATATGGTAAAGGTGATAAAGATGATAAATTGGAATTCGTCGCCGGAGATAAGGAAGGAGGGGTTAGGTTTGGCTAACGAACTCTTCATAGGCGTTGCCGACATGCGGGTAAGCAACGATCCTTCCGCTATTTTGATTACACAGGCTTTGGGGTGTTGTATTGGTGTGTCCGTTTATGATCCTGTGGCCAGGGTCGGAGGGTTGCTCCATTTTATGCTTCCTAAGGCAGGGATATCAAAAACAAGGACAGATAAAGCCAAAAAGAATCCATACATGTTTGCAGATACAGGAGTGCCGTTGCTTTTCCAGGAAGCATATAAATACGGTGCAGATAAGGGACGGATGGTAATTAAAATAGCCGGAGGAGCCCGAATTAGGAATTCAACGGGGCTCTTTAATTTTAATATTGGTAAACACAACTATGTGGCCCTTAGAGAAATCTTTCAGGAAAACGACGTCCCTATCCATGAAGAAGATGTTGGCGGTAATGTCCCGCGCACTATGGGTCTGGAGCTGGCCACGGGTCGCGTCTATATCAAGGTATTGGGCAGCAAGGCGCGGGAGCTATGAAGAAGCAATCCAGGGATGCACAAGCGATGACGATTGTTATCAAGATGTTTTGGTCATTCTTCATTTTTTTTTGGGTTGCAGATGGCGCTGCCTTTGCGTCTGATAAGAAGGAAGGCTGTAGCCGGTGCCACACCACCCACCTGCCCACAGAAGAACGAGGACTTATAGAGAAGGAGGGGGACTACTGTGTACGGTGCCATGGAACTAAATCCAGAGCAAATACCGGGGGGTCGGATTCCATGCCTTACGTTTATCATACCAGCTCCATCGATTTGGCGGGTGGAAATTTTTATAATGTTGCCTTGAAGGGTAATCGTTACGGCCATAATGTGGCTGGATTTACTGATATCGGGCCGGATACTATAAGTCCTCCCGGATTAAATGATCCTTCCCTTGACTTTCATATCACAAGGCTGACCTGTGCCGGCAAATATGGTTGTCACGGTGACCGGGCTAAGGTTTCTTCCTATGAGGCCATGAAGGGTGTCCATCATAACTATGACCCGGCCAGGCCCTCTGATGGGAAGACTGTAGCTACCAGTTATCGTTTTCTTCTGGAAGTTACCGGACAGGAGATGAACGAAGAAGGCTATAAATGGGAATGTAACGTTAATCCCGGCAAGCACAACGGCTATCAGGGCGCAGATGGCTGGAATGACCCCAAAAGCATCAGTTATTTCTGCGGCCGGTGTCATGGAAACGATGTTCTTGGTCGCAGTAAAAGTAATTTTCATGGTGCGGCCGGCACAGGTGGAGCCAGCCCCTGGCTGAGACATCCAACAGACATAATAATCCCGGAGGGAGAGTTTTCCGGTTACACCACCTATAATCCAACTGTGCCGGTGGCCAGACTTGGTTTAAAGGCGGTGGTTGACCCGGCTAAAGTTGATGTTTCTGCGGGGAATGAGGTAGTGATGTGCCTTTCCTGTCACCGGGCGCATGGCTCACCCTATTCGAGTATCCTGCGTTTTGCCTATGGTGACAGTATGTCCCCTTTGGGTTCATGCCGCACCTGTCATACCAGGCATTAGAGACCGGAGGTGGCACTAAAAAGCCCCAGCAGGCGAAGGAGGCACTTATGGCAACCAGGGCACGATTGGAGTACCTGCTTACGACCGGCCCGGTGGTAGTCTACATCTGCGAGCCGGGAGGTGTTTACGCGGCTACCTGGATGAGCGAAAATATCGAGACGCAGCTTGGCTATGAGCCGAGGGAATTCACAGACGTTCCTGATTTCTGGGCCGGACATATTCACCCGGAGGATAGACCGCGCGTCTTTGCTGAGCTGTCTTGCCTGTTTGAAAAAGGGCATCACATCCACGAATACCGCTTCCAACATAAGGACGGTACATATCGATGGATGCGCGACGAACTGCGGGTGCTGCGTGACGCAGCCGGCAACCCAGGGGAGATCGTGGGTTACTGGATAGACATCACCGACCGCAAACAGATGGAGGAGGCGCTGAGAAGGGCCGAACAGGAAAAAGAAATCATCCTGGACAGTATGTCGGAGCGTGTAATATATCATGACCCGGAGAAGAAGATTTTATGGGCAAACAGAGTTGCAGGCGAATCAGTTGGTTTGGATCCCGGACAACTGGTAGGGCGCTATTGCCATGAGGTATGTCAGCCGCAGGACCAATCGTGCGCAGGTTGCCCGGTGGCGAAAGCCCTTGAAACCGGGCAGCCCCAGGAAGCAGAAATGCCCGCATGTGATAGAAAAGTGTGGTCTATCCGGGCCTATCCGGTCAAGGATGCCCAGGGCGACGTCCTGGGTATCGTCCAGGTGGCGTTGGAGATCACCGAGCGTAAGCGGCTAGAAGAACAGCTCCTGCAGGCGCAGAAGATGCAAATGGTCGGAAGACTGGCAGGCGGGATTGCCCACGACTTTAACAACCTGTTGACGGCCATTACCGGGTACGCCGACCTTCTGTTGCTTCGTTTTGACGTCAACGGACTGCTGCGCAGGGATGTTGAACAGATCAAGAAGGCTGCGGAGCGGGCCACCTCGCTGACCGGCCAACTCCTGGCCTTAAGCCGCAGGCAGGTACTTCAACCTCGGGTGCTTGATCTCAATCTCCTGATTGCTGACGTGGACAAGCTGCTTGAACGCCTTATCGGCGAGGATGTCGAGCTGGTTACCGTACTCGCGCCGGGGCTCAGACGCGTAAGAGCCGACCCGGGTCAGCTCGGGCAGGTCATTATGAACCTTGCCGTCAATGCCCGTGACGCCATGCCCGAAGGTGGAAATCTCACTATTAGAACCGAAGATGTTGCCGTGGATGAGAGCTATTGCCACCTGATGCCTGAAGCGCGGCCCGGCAAATTTGTCTGTCTGTCGGTTGCAGACACCGGATCGGGCATAGGTAAAGAGATTATCGAACATATCTTTGAGCCCTTTTTCAGCACCAAGGAGGACGGAAAGGGCACCGGACTGGGGCTTGCGGTTGTCTATGGGATTGTCAAACAGCACGGTGGGTGGATAAACGTGTACAGTGAACCTGGTAAGGGCTCGGTATTCAAGGTGTACCTGCCTGCTTTTTCCATACAGGCGGACGAGGAAACTGAAGAGACGATTTCGTTACCGGAGCTTCAGGGCAGTGGGGAGCAGATTCTGCTGGTAGAGGACGAAGAAGAAGTCCGCAAATTTGCCACGCGGGTACTCCGGGAGAATGGTTACTTTGTATTTGAGGCTGCAAACGCAAACGAGGCAATAAATATTTATGAGAGAGAAAAGGGATACTTCCACTTGGTCTTTAGCGATGTAGTCCTGCCCGATGGAACCGGTCTGGAATTGGTTGACCGTCTCCTCTCCGGCCGGCCTCAAATCCGTGTTCTGCTGAGCAGTGGCTACACAGATGAGAAACTCCAGCGGGCCCTCATTCGCGAGAAAGGATTTTGTTTTCTCAGAAAACCTTATGGCTTGGCAGACCTGCTTCGGGCCGTTAGGGAGGCTATACATCCGAGTTAGTTTTCATCCGGAAAGTCCCCCGAAAACCCCCTTCCCCTTGATCCCCAATGCTGTTGAACATGCATAGCGAGCGCATTCCCCCTGCTTGCAGCGGGGTTAGCGAGCGAATACGATGCATTTTACCTTGCATACGGAG
>JASEGX010000173.1 GCA_030017815.1 Thermodesulfobacteriota bacterium
TGCATTTTACCTTGCATACGGAGATTCCCCGCAGCTTGCTGCGGGGAGCTTCAATGTCCCTCAAGAAATTGTGCCGCAATGATGTAGCCGCACCCTTTAGGGGTGCGTAAATACACTTGAACGGCTTAGAAGTAAGGAGTGTTCTTCTAATGATGGTAAAATTTCTTACGCGGTGTCTGATGTTGTTTATGGTATTTGTCGTCTCTATTACGCCCTCCACTACCATAGCGGCTGAGCCAATACGTATCGGCGTCTATCTGCCCATGACCGGGCCGGCCGCC
This sequence comes from Thermodesulfobacteriota bacterium, assembly GCA_030017815.1. GTDB lineage: Bacteria > Desulfobacterota > QYQD01 > QYQD01 > QYQD01 > QYQD01. Next base: position 282 of record JASEGX010000173.1, read on the forward strand.
GTCTATGGACAGGTGGCCTGGAAAGGGCTGCAGATGGTGCACAAAGAGCGGCCTACCGTACTCGGACGACCGGTCCAGCTCATACTGGTTGATGATAAAAGCGATAAGGTGGAGGCGGCCAATGCCGTCTTGCGGCTCATCGAAAAAGAGAGGGCCGTGGCTATAATCGGCGAGCTTACCAGCTCCAACACCCTCTCCGGCTCCCCCATAGCAGAGAAGGCAAAGATCCCCATGGTTACCCCATGGGCTACCAATCCCCTGGTAACACAGAACCGCCAGTATATCTTCCGGGTCTGCTTTTCAGACCCCTTTCAGGGCTACGTGGCCGCAAAGTTTGCCCGTGAACATCTCAAGGCCCGTACGGCTGCAGTAATGATAGACATTAGCCAGGATTATTCAGTGGGCTTGTCTAATTTTTTCATGCGGGAATTTACTAAAAGGGGAGGAAAGATCGTTATCAAGACGGCTTACCAAAGCGGCGACCTTGATTTCACGGCACAGTTGAGCAGTATAAGCGGTATGCGGCCTGACATTATCTATGTCCCCGGTTATTTTATGGAAGACGCCCTTATTGCCCGGCAGGCCCGCGAACTTGGCATTGCCTCGATTATAGTCTCCGGCGATGCTGCGCAGGCCAATGAATTGATAAAGATCGGTGGGAAGGCCGTAGAAGGGCTGTATTTTACCACCCACTTCGATGAAAAAGGGGTTACCACAAAAACCGGCCGACTGTTTGTAAAAAAATTCCGTGAGATAAACAAGGATGCTCCGGACTCCGTGAGCGCCCTTTCCTACGATAGCTATAACTTCCTGCTCGATGCCGTTGAAAGAGCCCGTTCTGCCCATCCCGAAAAGGTAAAAGACGCCCTGGCCAGGACAACCAATTTTGAGGGGGTAACCGGGAATATTGCTATAAAAGGCCGGGAGACCATCAAGCAGGCAGTAATACTAAAGGTGGAAGGCGGCGGGTTCAAATATATAACTACTATTCAGCCTCAGTAAGGACCAAATTTACTCACCTTATACACCTCGACCAGATATTCGCCGTGTTTGTTAGATAAAAAGCAGGGAATTCGTGAAAAGGAATGTCATCAAATGACAAATGAAGATGTGACCCCGCTACTACACCCCATCCTTACTGGTATGGCAGATAAAGCAGCCGGTTCGAGCCGTGGTTCCTGTAGTACCGGCAATCATGCCGTCATAATCCCAGCGCAGGATGTCTTTATAGGGGGTTCCGTGGGGACGGTGGCACGACAGACAAAAGACCTGGTCTGTACCGGGGGTGACAGTGCTTGAAGGACCGGTGTACCCACTCAAAACAGGCCGTGCTACAGGCGCCTCAGTACTATATGGGCCTATTGTTGTGCCATCCTGTGTGTTGTAAAGGCGATATTCTTTGTTGGTAGCAGCTGGTAGTGCGTAATTATTGGGATGTCTCAGCCATGGACTTGATGTCCCTACAAGCGAGGAGTCATGAAATTTCTGATGACAACCGCCGCAATAATCAGACATGGAGCGGTCTGCGTCATGTCCGCCACTCGTGCTAAGAACCCCTCCCTTATATTCATTATGGTCGGAACTGCTCTTGGTTCGTTCCCAGTCGGAATCCTCTATACCCGATACGCCACCGGCGCTATGGTGAGACGAGCCATTGGCCAGGTATCTATAATAAACCGCTTTATGCGCATTACCCTTTTGTGTCACCCCGACAACAGGACGCTCATCTTCACCATGGTGGTATGGATTATGGCAACTGGTACAGTCGGCTATCTTCGAATGGCATCCGTCACAGGGCGCGCCATTTTGTGCCTGCGTGGGAATACCAGGAGCCTCTGATAACTTTGTATCTTGCACAATACCCGGTATGGTCAGGACATTATGGCCGTATGACTCGCCGCTGTTTACCACCCAGTAAAAATTCCCCCCCGCAAGCTCAGTTCCAGTTGCTGGCGGCACGGTATTAAAGACCACCGGGATGTTTGAGGAGCCGAGGGTCTTGATAGTAGCGCTCCCCGTATTGGAATGACAGCCCACACAGGTTCCACGTGTTAGAGCAGAAAATGGACCGGTTTCCGGTATGTTGCCAACTCCAGGCATGGGCGTGCCGCCCTGGCTGTTATGCATGGTGTGACAATTGACACATTCACCGATGACTTTGGCTAAGACAGGAGATGGAACGGCGAGAATATAAAAAACGAAAAGCAGGAAAATGGATAATAAAAAAAAGCTTAGCCTGCTTAAGACCATTGATCTACGCTTCCATGCCATAGTTGTTATCCATGAGAACATTTAACGGAGAGGGTGTGGGCCTGTGACCCACACCCTATACCCAGTTACTATCTCTGCTTGTTATGGCAACCAAGACAGCCATAGTGCAATCCACTACCGGCTGACTGGATGGCTGCAGTACCAGTATCACCCGTAAGATAAGCAAATCTCAGGAGATCTTTATTCGCAGTTCCATGTGCCCGGTGGCATGACAGGCAGGTGGCATACTTCTTACCTGTAGTAACCAATGCGTCAAAACCGAATGGATTATACTTGGCATCAACGTCGGTTTCCAGCGTATCCAGTTGCACGGTCCACTCGTTTGGCAATTTAACATCTGTGGGATGTCGATGCCAGGGCGAGGCGCTTCCCACATCGCTGTGGAACTGCCCGTGGCAGTTAGCGCAGAGTCTACTGACAGTATCATTGGTCGTGCCAGCCTTGTAGATGTTGCGGGCTTTAGTAGCAGCAGAACGTGCGTATGATCCAGGAGGTGCCGACGTACCTGCAATCAGCGCCTTTTCGTAATCAGTAGCTCCGATGCCAGCTACACCAGTCACCGTTCCATTGTTATAAGCCCACAGGATGCGGTATACCGTTGGTGGTGCATGATGCCCGCCCTTTATGGCCCCCATCTCATCAAGTACCGACTGAGAACCATGGCAGCCGTTCGTCCCGGCACAGGATAGCCCGTTAGTATCGCCAGTATACCAATCGGGCGTTGCATTGTATCCCGGAGGTGCCGCCGTACTACCTAAGGAATGGGCTTTCCCCTGGTTAGCAGTTCCATCATCGGCTGGGAAGAAGCCACCCGCCAGACAATTATCGTCGTTGAATCCAGCCGTGGTGCTCTTGACAAAAGGATACAAGCCACTGCCGCCACTAGGTGTGGCCAACGGATCAGATAGGGTCGTCGTATGGCAACCCAGACAGGAACTCCGTACCAGCGCGCCCAAGGGTCCGGTGACCCCACCTAACATCATAGGGTCTCCACCCTGGCTATTGTGCATGGTATGGCAATTAACACATGGACCAGAAACTGCCGCCAGAACCATACTTCCCATGGCCAATACAAAGACCATAGACAGTAAACAAATTAATGCCTTTTTCATTTTACTTACACCTCCTTTCCTTTAGAAATTTTAAGTCTTGCTCTCGTATCCATAATACATACCTCCTCAAACTAGCGTTTAGCGTTTAGCAACTTACTGTATAGCGGTTAGGGCTTAGAAAAATTTTAAAGTTCCTAACCTGCCCTGCCGATAAGCCAGTTGAGATAATTTTTACTCTTTTCCTTATTTAGGATAATAAATATTTTACAATAGAAAACAAGGCGAAGTCAATGAAAAAAGAGCGCTTCAGCTATCAGCAATTAGCGATCAGCGTTCAGCTTAAAGCCTGTTTGTGACCTGATCTACAGCAAGTTCAATGCCAACAGACCCCCGAAATATATAACTGGTTGATATAATTAGTATTTTGGTTAGCTATTGTTTGTAGCTATTGACTGATGTGGAAGTATTTTTCACATTAGAGAGGAAACAAAATGCCAATGTGGTATTTTGGTGCCCACTTATTAGCCACAGAGGACACAGAGCCACAGAGAAGAGAGAAATACGAAATTCGAAGCACTAAATCCTAAACAAGCGCGAATGACAAAAATTCCAATATTCCAATTACCCCTTAGAAACGGCGGGTTCCATAAAATAGGGAGTGCGCTGAATCATTTGATGTTGACAGAGTGTCCCAGCATACCCTAAGATTGTATAGGTGTTGGTATCCGGTAAGACTTTAACAATAATCGCTACGCGCTACACCCTATACGCTATATTCAAAGGAGTAACAGCTTATGAACTGCTTACATCGCATAATAATGGTTATTTTGGCCGTAATCCTGGTCTCGGCCTGTGCCCGGTACGAGACCCGTATCGTCCCTTTTAAGATGCCGGAGGCATATCACAATGTCCAGGCTATAGAAGGCGCTAAAGTGGCGGCCGTGGCCTACGATGACTCTAATACTGCGCAGGAGGCCTTTGGATTTGATATCCGGGGGGCCGGGCTCCTGCCGGTGCAGGTTGTCTTTGACAACCAGGGCAGTAAATCCCTTCTCATAGACCCCACCCATACCTATATAATCGATAAAGAGCATAACCTCTGGCCGGTCATGGAGAGCAGGCTGGCCTATGAGCGGGTCGAAAAGAAGACCGAACTGGGCGAAATCGGCGCAGGTGCGGCCAAACATGCCTTCCTGGCCGGCGCTGCCGGCGCCATTATCGGAGCGGCGGTAGGCATCGTGACCGGTGAAAATGTAGGTGCGGCTATAGGCAAGGGAGCGGCTGTGGGCGCGGCTGCCGGTGCCACCCTGGGTGGGGCGCAGGCCTATGGCTCTCAGGAAACCCGCTACCGCATAATGGATGACCTGGAAAAGAAGACCCTGCAAAATAACGCTATCCCGCCCGGACAAATAGCGCACGGCTTTATCTTCTTCCCGGGAGAGGCTAAGGCAGCTAAGGAGCTACGCTTACAGTTAAAAGAGCTGGAAACAGGGAAGGTACATACGCTGGTGTTGCCATTTTAAACAAAAATATAACTATTCAGCCACAGATTCACACAGATGAACGCAGATAGGTTTAAATACAAAG
>JASEGX010000174.1 GCA_030017815.1 Thermodesulfobacteriota bacterium
GGAATGAACTACCTTTTCGGTGTTTTTATACCCTATGTCGCCCTTCTCATATTTCTGATAGGGTTCATCCGCCGCGTTGTGCAGTGGGGACGTTCGCCGGTTCCATTCCGGATACCCACCACCTGCGGCCAGGAAAAAAGTTTACCGTGGGTCAAACATAATAGACTTGATAACCCGTTTACTACCGGTGAAGTTATCATAAGGATGTTGTTGGAGGTCTTTCTCTTCCGTTCACTGTTCAGGAACACAAAGGTTGATTTGAGAGAAGGGCCGATACTTCGATACGGTTCGGCGAAGTGGCTCTGGCTGGGCGCTTTAGCCTTTCATTACTCCTTCCTGACTATTTTAGTTAGACACCTTAGATTTTTTACTGAGCCGATACCTTTCTTCGTAAAATGGGCTGAGACGCTGGACGGAATTTTACAGGTAGGTGTTCCTGTGCTCTATCAGACGGATATGGTCATTTTGGCGGCCGTGGCGTACCTTTTCTTGAGAAGAGTCTTTGTCCCACAACTACGGTACATCTCTCTGGCGAATGACTACTTTCCGCTCTTTTTGATCCTGGCCATAGCTGTGAGCGGCATTCTGATGCGTTATTTCTTCAAGACAAATATCGTGGGCGTGAAAGAGCTGACGATGGGACTGGTCACTTTCAGCCCCAAGATCCCGGAAGGGATCGGGGTTATTTTTTACATCCACCTATTTCTGGTCAGCATCCTGTTTGCTTATTTCCCCTTCAGCAAACTCATGCACATGGGCGGGGTCTTCCTCAGCCCCACCAGAAATTTGGCTAACAACAACCGGGCCGTAAGACACATCAATCCCTGGAATTACCCGGTCAAGGTTCATACCTACGAAGAATACGAAGACGAATTCAGAGAAAAAATGAAAGAAGCTGGATTACCAGTGGAAAAGGAGTAACCATGGCAGGTCCCGCAAAGAAATTCCGACCCGATCAGATGGGCTATTACAATAAGGCAGAGGTTTCGAGGGTCAATTATAAACCGCCTCTAGAAGACTGGATGGATACTAAGCCGGAGTTCAAGATCGGCAATTTTATCTATCCGGCAAAGTCAAAGAATCTGCTTTATGTTGGCCTCCCGAACCCGCGGGAATGGGCACCGATGGATGAGGACTGGAAGCTGCCCGAAAACTGGAAAGAGATACTCCTTGAAGGGATTGCGGAGCGGCTGGAAAAGTACCGTTCTTTCCGGCTTTTTATGGATATCTGTGTAAGATGCGGGGCCTGTGCTGACAAGTGTCACTTCTTCATCGGCGGGGGAGATCCCAAGAATATGCCGGTTCTGAGGGCGGAGCTTCTCCGGTCGGTGTATAGAAAGCATTTTACCACGGCCGGAAAGATACTGGGGAGGATGGCCGGGGCGCGAGACCTCACCTATGACGTAGTAAAAGAATGGTTTTTCTATTTTTTCCAGTGCACTGAATGCCGGCGCTGTTCCGTCTTCTGCCCTTACGGTATTGATACGGCAGAGATTACAATAATCGGCCGGGAACTCCTCAACCTGATCGGCCTTAACGTCAACTGGGTCCTCGAGCCGGTAGCGAATTGTTACCGGACTGGAAATCATATGGGTATTCAGCCCCATGCCTATAAGGAAATGACCGAATTCCTCCTCGAAGATGCAGAAGCCATAACTGGTGTCAAGATAGAGCCGGACTTTAACCGGAAGGGCGCAGAAATCCTCTTTATAACCCCTTCAGGTGACATCTTCGGCGATCCCGGTACTTATACCTTCATGGGGTACCATATCCTGTTTCATTACCTTAAGAGCATGGGTCTGGACCTCACCTGGAGCACTTATGCCTCTGAGGGCGGGAACTTCGGCCTATTTACCTCACACGAGATGATGAAGAGGCTTAATGCCAAAATGTACGCCGAGGCCAAACGGCTGGGGGTGAAGTGGATCCTGGGAGGCGAGTGCGGCCACATGTGGAGGGTAATTAACCAGTACATGGGCACCATGAACGGCCCAGCCGATTTTCTGGAAGAACCGGTATCCCCCATTACCGGCACAAAGTTTGAAAATGCAAACTCCACCAAGATGGTACACATCTGTGAATTTACTGCTGACCTTATCAAACACAATAAATTGAAACTGGATCCGAGCCGAAACGATCACATAACGGCAACCTTCCATGACTCCTGTAACCCGGCCCGGGGCATGGGATTTTTTGAGGAGCCGCGGTACGTCATCAAGAGCGTATGTAATAAGTTCTATGAGATGCCCGAGAATACCATCCGGGAGCAGACCTTCTGCTGCGCAGGAGGTTCCGGACTGGGTACGGACGAGATGATGGAGATGAGACTGCGGGGTGGGTTGCCCAGAGGAAACGCGGTACAGTATGTCCATGAGAAACACGGGGTGGACCATCTGGCCTGCATCTGTGCCATTGACCGGGCTACTTTGGTGACGCTGTGTAATTACTGGGCTCCTCAGGTGACGGTCACTGGCACTCATGAGATGGTAGGCAATGCCTTGATCTTAGATGGGGAGCAGAAGAGAACAACAGATTTGCGTGGCCGACCCCTGAAGGGAATGGAGGAAGAAGCTGATGTATGACGGAGGCAAAATCATAACCGGACTGGTCGTTTTCGTTGGCCTGGTAACCTTCCCACTTTGGAGCAATGTGGGTAAGGCCGCCAAGAAACCAGACCCTAAAATCGACACCCCTGTAATCCAGCAGTTGGCAGAGAAGAAGTGTATAGAGCCGAAGGCCTTCATGCAGGCCGAGCATATGAAGATACTCAACGACTGGCGTGATTCCGTGGTGCGCGATGGGAACGGGATATATGTAAGCAGCAGCGGTAAGAGCTTTAATATGAGCCTTCAGAAGGAATGCATGAACTGCCACTCGAATAAGAAGAAGTTTTGTGATGAGTGCCATAACTACGCGGATGTAAAACCTTACTGCTGGACTTGCCATATCGAACCGAAAGAGAAGGAGAAAGTGGCATGGGCATCAATAGAAGAGAATTCCTAAAGATAGCCGGCGTCTCCGTCGTAGCCGGGCTTGGAGGCGCGTCCGCTATTGACTTACTTCGAAGAGCACCGGTGGAGGCTTCGCAGGTTTCGCCGAATCCAAAGGCATTAACGGCGAAGAGATGGGCCATGGTCGTTGATACGCGGAAGCTGACAGGGGCTGATTGCAAAAGAATGATTGAGGCCTGCCATCGCATTCACAATGTCCCGGACATCGGAACGAAACAAGAGGTCAAATGGATCTGGACCGAGGAATATAAGCACGCTTTTCCGGATGATATGAACAAATTTGTTTCGGATGAGGTTAAGCATAAGCCGTTTTTGATGCTCTGCAACCACTGCGATCAGCCGGCCTGTGTGCGGGTGTGCCCCACAAAGGCCACATATAAAAGGGCAGACGGTATCGTGATGATGGACATGCACCGGTGCATCGGTTGCCGTTTCTGCATGGCCGCCTGTCCCTTTGGCGCCAGGAGCTTTAACTTCGGAGACCCACGGCCGTATGTCAAAGAGGAGAATCCGAAATATCCGACGCGGATGCGCGGAGTTGTGGAAAAGTGCACTTTCTGTACGGAGAGATTGGCGGAGGGGCTGATGCCGGCCTGCGTGGAAGTCTCCAATGGGGCGCTAGTCTTTGGCGATCTGGATGACCCGAACTCAGAGGTCCGGCAGGTGCTTCGTTCAAATTACAGCATCCGGCGTAAACCAAACCTGGGTACGCAACCTTGCGTTTATTACATAGTATGAGGTAAGGGCTATGCTTGAGAAGGCACTATACGGAAGTAAAGGCTATTATGTATGGATATTGTTGCTGCTTGGTATCATTGGGTTGGGCTCTATTGCCTACTACACACAGCTCACACAGGGGCTGAAGATAACCGGTATGAGCCGGGATGTCTCGTGGGGTTTTTATATCGCCCAGTTTACCTATCTGGTCGGCGTGGCCGCCTCGGCGGTGATGTTGGTTTTACCTTACTACTTCCATCACTACAAGGCGTTTAGCAAGATGATTATTTTAGGGGAGTTTATGGCCATCTCCGCGGTGAGCATGTGTATGCTTTTCATCGTCGTGGATCTTGGCCAGCCACAGCGTCTCCTGAATGTCATCCTGCACCCCACACCCAATTCAATCCTTTTCTGGGATATGGTTGTTTTGAATGGGTATCTCTTTCTGAATATCGTTATCGGCTGGACTACACTTCAGGCCGAGCGTAAAGGCGTAACGCCGGCCTCGTGGATAAAGCCCCTTGTGTATCTTTCTGTAATCTGGGCCTTCAGCATCCACACCGTGACGGCCTTCCTCTACGCTGGTATCCCAGGCAGACATTACTGGCTTACCGCTATTATGGCTGCCCGGTTCCTGGCCTCGGCGTTTTGTTCCGGGCCTGCGATACTCCTCTTGCTGGCCCTGCTGCTGAGAAGGTTGACAAAGTACGATCCCGGGAAAGAGGCGATCCAATCTTTGGCGAAGATCATCACCTATGCCATGTGTGTGAACGTCTTCTTTTTTGGACTTGAACTATTCACTGCCTTCTACAGTAATATCCCGGGGCATATGCATTCATTCGAATACCTTTTCCACGGCCTGGAAGGGCACAATCTCTTGGTCCCCTTTATGTGGGCTGCTGTAGTGATGGCCTTTGGTTCCTTGGTCTTGTTGATCCCGCCTGCTTTCCGGAACAACGAAAATATATTGATCCCGGCTCTTCTTATGCTGGTTGGCGCGAGCTGGATTGACAAAGGACTGGCGTTGCTGGTGGCCGGGTTTGTTCCGAATATGTTTGAAAGGGTGACAGAGTATGCACCGACGATCCCGGAACTGGCGGTTTCTATGATGGTGTATGCGACCGGCGCGCTGATATTAACTGTTCTCTGGAAGGTGGCTGTCTCGGTCAAAAAAGAGATAGCTTAGAAACTTTTTAGGTAAAGTTCATATAGTTTAAGGTGGGTTAGCGAGGGCTCATTCTGTTATGGAATGAGCCCTTTATTTTTTGGCGCTTAAGACATGATGATTTCGTAAAAAACCTTTTCACCGCAGAGCACGCAGAGTCCGTTGTCCGTTGCAACTGACAAATGACTACTGACTATTGACTACTGAATGTTATCTCGGCGTTCTCCGCGGCCTCTGCGGTAAATTTTACTTTTTACGGATTCATCAA
>JASEGX010000006.1 GCA_030017815.1 Thermodesulfobacteriota bacterium
CTTTCCCACTTATAAATCCCTGTCTCCTGTCCTAAGAACCCAGACCACCTGTCTCTGAAATTTTAGAAAATACTGCCGATGACCTCGGTATGCAGTTTATCGTTCATACTTATGTCCGCCACATATGTCTGCGGACCTATACTGCCTATGGCTCTTATCGTAACGAAGCGTGTATTACTGAAATGGAATTATGTCCTTCCCAAGGGTATGCCTTCATCCATATTGGAAATAATCTGTTTAGTCGGACGCTATTTGTCCTACCTCATAAGGTATATTGGCTTGAGGTTGAGGGTCTTGGGTTACGTGTTGCTGGTTATGAGTTTTGTCCGGCCAATGAGACTGAAGCGCGCGTCCTATTCCTGACCTTGACTTCATGATTGATTGCCTGGAGGTAACGAGTATGCCAAATTCTAACGGTCAGGACCTGGCCACCAGAATGAAACAATATGAGAGGGCCTTTGAATACGTATTGCCTCGCCGGATTCCGGTAATAATCCGTATAGATGGCAGGGCCTTCCAGTCGTTGACCCGAAAGCTGTTCGGCAAGAAGTGGTCTATGGAGTTTGTCGAACAGATGATTGAAACCGCCTCCAGGGTCATGAAAGGCATGCAGGGTTGCGATTTCTGCTACTCGCAGTCTGACGAGATCAGCTTTCTCCTCACGGATTACAGGACGATAAAAACCGAGGCGTGGTTCGGATATGACGTCCGCAAACTCATTTCCATATCCGCATCGCTGCTTGGTTCGGTATTTTCAAGGCTTTCTGGTGTGGATGCCTGCTTCGACAGCCGCTGTTTTTGTTTGCCGCAGGATGAAGTTTGCAACTACTTCATTTGGCGGCAGCGTGATGCCACACGGAATGCAATCCTGGCAGCCGGGCGGGAACACTTCTCCCACAAGCAACTGCATCTGAAGAATGGCACGGACATCCGGGAGATGTTAATTCAGCATCATGGAATCAACTTTGAAGACTATCCAGTGGTAAGAAAAAGAGGTCTTTGTATTTGCAATGGCACTGTGGACTTTAACATCCCGGTTTTCAGTAAAGACCGGGACTATGTAGAACGGTTCGTGTATGTCAGAGAGGACTGAATTGGTATGGCTTCTTTTGAGGAACATTGTCAACGGTGCAAAGAAATTCTGGGGGAACCCTTTCCCAAGGTACATCTCTGGCTGGATGAATTCTTTATGAAATCGCCTTGGGGTAGTCGTCACCGGCATTTGCGCCACCATCGTAAAGGCATAGAAGAGGTCAGGCGTTTATGGGGCGATCGGGCTGCTCTTGCGGCTGAAATACACATCCGCCAGGACCTGGAAATGGAGGGCTGGCCCGAAGACCGGCCGATTCCGGAAGACAGCCAATCTTTTCATAAGGCCGGGTTGTGGTGAGGTTGGGGGCGAATGAATTTTAAAAGGTCGCATTTAAAACCGATAATTAGATTGTCAATTAAACCGTCCGGCATGGGCTGAGCAGAGGAGGCAAGTAATGTCTATGAAAGCCAAAGAGCGCGCGTATCTTAGCAAATCTTTATTCATAAGGGGACTTCAGTGCCGCAAGTCCCTCTATCTGCACAAATTCCACCCGGAACTGAGAGATGAAGTCTCCGAGGCACAGGAGGCGCTGTTCCAGAGCGGCCACGAGGTTGGGGCTTACGCCCGGCAGCTCTTTCCGGGAGGGTTTGAGGTTCCGTATGAAAACCTATCGATGGAAGAACAGCTCAATCTGACTGGAGAGAAGATCAAACGCAGCACCCGAATTCTTTATGAGCCGGCTTTCAGTTATGACAATGTATTCGTAAAAGCGGATATTCTGCGCAAGGCACGACGGGGTTGGGAACTATATGAGGTGAAGGGATCAACCGGGCTGAAAGAAGAGCACCTTAGCGATGTTGCCGTGCAGTACTATGTATTGAAGGGGGCCGGAATCCGCGTCAGCAAGGCCTCGGTCGTTTATCTCAACAAGCAATATGTAAGAAATGGCGACATAGACCCGTCCGCACTCTTCGTTACCAAGGATGTCACCCAGGCGGTCCGGGACAAGCAGCGCTTTGTGACGGATGAGATCGCCAAAATGAGAAAGGCTCTTGGAAAGGGGGTTCCGGCCATCGACATCGGTGAGCGTTGCGAAGACCCTTACTATTGCGACTTCTATGAACATTGCTGGCAGCATATACCGGAATACTCTGTCTTCGACTTGGATGGCCGCGGCCGGGTAAAGCCCTTCGACCTCTATCGGCAAGGAATAGTGGAACTCAGGGATGCCCCAAAGGAAATATTGTCCAAAAAACAAAATATCCAGCTAGAGTCCTTCCTGCAAAAGAAAAAGTATGTCAACAAGGCCGGACTGAAACAGTTTCTGGACTCACTCTGGTATCCGCTGTACTTCCTCGATTTTGAGACGTTTTCCTGCGCCGTACCCGCCTTTAGCGGTACAAGGCCCTATCAGAACATCCCGCATCAATATTCACTTCATTACTTGAAGCGAAAGGGGGCGCGATTGGGGCACCGTGCGTTCCTGGCCGAGCCGAATATTGACCCACGGGAGGAACTGGCAGGAAATCTGGTCAACGAAATCCCCGATAATGCGTGTGTGCTGGCCTACCACGCCAGTTTTGAAATCGGAAGGCTGGAAGAACTTGCCGCCTCGTATCCCCGGTACCGCAAAAAGCTCCAAGGAATTGTTGAAAATGTAAGGGACCTGGAAGTCCCTTTCAGAAAGAAGGACGTGTACCACTGGAAGATGAAAGGACACTCTTCGCAAAAATGCGTCCTTCCGGCCCTGGTGCCGCAGTTAAGCTATGAAGGGATGGAGATAAGCAATGGGGGCATGGCCGTGCAGGCGTATTTCAGGATGTGCGAATCTCAGGACCAATCAGAGATTAAAGCCATCCGCAAGGCCCTCCTCGACTATTGCAAGCTGGATACCTTGGGGATGGTGAGGATTTTGGAGAGGTTGAGGGAGATGGCTTAACCACGAGGGTTTAAGTTTTGCACTGTAGAGACCGATAAAGACAAGTAAATTTGGACTACAATCCTTCGACTTTGCTAAATAAGGGGGGGTATATGCCAATAGACTGGTACATAATCAAAAAGGAGCACGTAGAGGAAGCGTGTCGTCAATACGATCTTGGATGTCGCCCTACGCCAGAAGCAAAGAACACGTTTCTCCTTGTTAGGAAAGATAAATATCCAGCTAAGTTCATTTTGGGGTTGGCCTATGAAATGGCAGGAGGCCGCAAATTGAATCGAAGTGTGGATTATTCCGGCGGAGCACAAACAGTACAGATATTGAAGAAGTTAGGATTCTCAACTGAATACAAGGGGAGGATTGTTAAGGGAGCTTACACTGAGGAAGATATCGGAAAATGTAACGTGAGCTGTAAATGCGAATCTTCAAAAAAAGCAAGGCTGAATGCCAAACAACAGAAAATTGTGCTTAAGAAAATTCTAGAGAAACAATTTGGCAGCGTCGAATCCGAAAAAACATTTGATTGGTTGGTAGTGCCTGACGAATCATCCATGGATACTGTTTTGGCCAAAATATATAATGCCATAGGGCTATTTCGGGGTAATCACAATTTTGCTACACCGGGAGAACGATTGAAATGTGACTTCTTCATCCCATCGAGAAATCTGATTATAGAATATGACGAACGCCAACATTTTAGCGAACTTAGAGCTATTTCGTTGGATCTCTATCTCCCAGATATGTCCTTTTCATTCGACATTGAATGTTGGAAAAGAGAATGTCGCTCTATCAAGGCAAAAGATTCGGATAAAAGAGATCCATGCCGCGATGAAAAAAGAGCATTTTATGACAGTATCCGGGATATATTTGCCGCCCGTAATGGGGTGAACCTTGTGAGGATAAAACACGGTGACTACGATTGGGAAAAAATGAGAGGGAAAGAGATAATTATGAGCCTTCTCGGTTCCCCGCCCATCCAAGGAGTAGCTCGGCCTCAATTCTCCAAAGAAGCAAATAATAGAGAGTGGACTATGGCTGGTACAACATCTTAAAGCAAAGTGCATAACTTCCGATAAGAAGGGCATTATTTAAGATGCCATAAGGAGGACAGAGAAATGGTTGCGAACCGGAAAAGACTGGTAGTCCCAGAGACAAAGAAGCAGGCCAAGGCGGTTAAAGGTAAAGCGAAAACAGGCAATAAGTCAAAATCAAAAGATGTTGGACTCAAGCTCTCGTCTCGTTTGTTCTCGATACCCAAAAAGAGTCGCATACTGTTTGTTTCGTCAGCTAATTCCCAAGAAAGCCCCTCTAAAATCATATCGAATGTTGTGGAGAAAGCTAAGTCAGATGGCTGTCAGGTGGTCATACATGCAGGCTTATCCTTTAGAATAGCAGGAAGGGAATCGGCCGAATCTATTCTGAATACGATAGCTGAAAGGATTCGTGGGACAAAGGTGCGCCGATATCTTGCCGAACTGTATAACGATAAAAAAACATCTGATCCAGCCTACTACATAATTTCTCAGGACCTAAAAAAGATTTCCAAGGTAAAATGTCTCAAACAGCAGTTTTCGGAAAGCTCAAAGAGAGACGAGGCTCGGGCCTTTGCAAAAGCTCTAGGAACCTTGGAGCCAACAAGAATAGCGATGCCGAATGAATACCCTTGTCTCTTGTTGGTATGCGGAGAGAACAATCTTTTCAACAAAAAAAACCGGGGAGGTGGAGATTTCATAGAGGATGAATCTCTTTCTCACGGAGTTCTGACGTCACTGAGGGAAATTCAGAAGAAACAATGGTGCATCATAAATCCTTCTCACAAGCCTTACAGAGGTAGGAAAACGGGTGAGGCAATAATGGCTTTCCATAAGACATGCTCAGAGAATAATAGGGTCAAATGCGTATTTGCTGTTAATAATCGAGGAAGCAGAGAACCGTCTGAAGCCAATCAAACGGCCGTGTGGCAGAATGGCAGCCGTACGCAGGCACAGGTCGTGTATAATCACCGAGGCCTTTGTATGTATAGATTCGACCTTGCCTTCTAGAATGGAGAGCGTGTACAGTCAGTGCTGAATTCATATACCCAGGGTTGAAAGTGATCGTGCTCAGTAAATCGTAAACGTTATCGCCCTTGAGGCTGTTGCGCAGTTTTTTGTTCATCAGGCGAATAGCCCCCACCGGACTTCTACGAGCTGCTATGCTAAATATTATTCTTTAATCTGCCCAAATAAGGCTTCAGAATATCTCTCGCCTCGGACGCTATCTGTCCTATGTCCTGTGTTATATTTATCCCGCCGACAAAATATTCCGGGGAGGGTTTTATGATGCTGGGCAGAAGGGACTTTTTAAGGACTGTCGTAGGTGGCGGCCTTGCCTCTATTTTGAATTTCGACGTTGCAGGGGATATCCACGAAGGAAATCGTCCGGCCTCCAGGCAGATTTTAAGCTTCCTTAAAGAAGAGATATTTCCTGCGAACAGCAGGCCCTGGCTCCGGCGGTTTTTCTCTGAAGAGGCCCTGGACTGGGCGGTGGAAAACGGATTTTATGCTTACTGCATCTACACGGTAAGAACCAGCGAGATAAAACTCATACACGGGACCCTAGTGAACCCATCCGTCGTGGCCGACTGGAATGAGGGAAGAAACGCCTTCGCGCCTTATATTGAAAAGTACCATCCCCGGAGTTTTAAGGAGACGCTCTTTTATCTGGACCTTTATCCCCATAAGCCGGAAGAAATAATCAGCGGCTTTCACGCGGGCCGCTCAACCGTGGCCGGGGTTATTGAGTCGATGCTGAAAGATACCAGGGGAATCCTCCTCTGGCACCACCAACTGGAGGACGTAATCAACCTGTTCGTCCGGGACAGGACCGAAATTATGGCCCTCAGGAAGGGTATAAACGCAAAACGGCCCGAAGCTATCGAGTTTTTAACGCAGATCCATATCGAGAAAAATCTGACGCTCCTGGACTTCATCCAAAACCGGATGATCCGTGGTTACACCCGCCATCCCAACGTCACAGGAGCTTCTATACTTTATGAGTTGTTATGTTCAGCAGAGGGCAATTTCGCAAGCGGTTAAAGCTGACTCTCTTTGGAGCCATTTTTGTCATCGTGAAACAAATTTTGTAAGGCGTTTCACCTGAAAATCCCAAATCTTTGGTTTTGAAAACCCCGTGATTTGTTCATTGCGACAAATTCGTTATGAATAATATTGAATGCAGGGCTTAGGACGAGAATCGAAAGAACCTGTATTTCACCCGCCGAAGACCTCAGCATGAGTCTTCACCCGTCCAGCCTTGTAATCGGCCCTTGCCTCTTTGATACTTTCCAGATATTCAGGAGATGTGGCAGCCAGAAGATCTTCCAGAAAGGCATCCCGTTCCCTTTTTTTCATCCTCCTTACGGCCTGAATAACCTCTTCTGGCTTGATCTCCATCTTTATACCCGTCCGCATATCGTCACCTCTATCTCCTGACTTCTGATATTGATGATTACTTCTCTTTGAGGCTTATCGAGTTAATAAGGATCCTTAGAACTTCGATTTGTTCTAATCTTACGGCTTCTGAGACCGGAATTCAATGATAATCTGGCACCGGTCTAGTTCCCACGATTTTTATTGTCCTAAGGCAAAATTGATTGTAGAACTAAGTAGCGGTCAGCATTAGAAGCTATACATTGTGGTCAGGTTTCGGCAATACGATATGATGAAAAGGGATAACGCATGAAGGGCACGACCTATCCGGCCGGGGCCTGTATGGAATCTTTGGGAGGGCCGGTTTTGGAGAAGGGGCTGCTGGCAGGGACGCGCATAAAGTATGTCCTCCTGGACATGGATGGGACGTTGCTGGATTTATATTTTGACGACTACTTCTGGGGGCATCTGGTGCCCGAGAAATATGCCGAAAGACACGGCATAACCTTTGGCCGGGCTGTGGATAAACTGATGAAGAGATACGGGCATCATAAGGGTACGCTCAACTGGGCAGACGTGGACTTCTGGTCGGAAGAGCTTGATCTGGACATTCCGGCGCTGAAAGAACAGATCAAACATCTCATCGAGATTCATCCCCATGTCGAGGTTTTTCTCAGGAAGCTGAAAGGCTCTGAGAAAAAGGTCTTTCTGGTCACCGACGCCCACTACAAGGTCCTGGATTTAAAGATGAAAAAGACCAGGTTGGGCGGATATTTTGATGCCTGCATCACCTCTTTTGAGATAGGATACCCCAAGGAAGATCTGAGATTCTGGTACCGGCTGTATGAAAAATTGGCCTTTGATAAGCAGGACACCCTGTTTGTTGACGACACGGAACGGATACTGAAGACGGCCAAAGAATTCGGGATAGGATACGTAGTCTATAAGGCCAGGGCGAATTCAAGGAAAGAGCCTTCTGTATCAAGGCATTTTCCGGCGATAACCGATTTCAGAGAACTGCTGTGGTAAGAGCAGCCTGCGTTAATCAACGGAATCCGCTCGCTATGCGTGTTCAGAAATGCAGAGAAGGGGCGATGTTCAGGCACTTAGAGACGCCGGATATAAAAGCTTCTCCAATCTCTCCCAGGTAGCCTCTTTACCTGCTCCGGTTAATGAGGAGAAGGGGATCATATCTTCAGCTTTTACAGATAATAATTGCCCGATGCGGGAGATTTGTTCCCGCTTTTTATTGCTGGAGAGTTTATCGGCCTTGGATAAGACAATGATATAGGGGATATGGTGGGACTCAAACCAGGAAAGCAGAGAGAGGTCTTCCTCATTGGGCAGCCGCCGGATATCGAAGATGACTACCACTGCCTTCAGGGTTGATCTTTTCGTAAGATACCCCTCGATTAAACCCTTCCAGTCTTTCCTTACAGAGACAGGGACCCGGGCGTAACCATAACCAGGCAGGTCGACGAAATAAATGACGTCATTCACCTGGTAAAAATTTAGGGATTGTGTGCGGCCGGGATCCTTGCTGACCTGGGCCAGTTTTTTCCGGCCTACCAGGGTATTTATAAATGAGGATTTGCCGACGTTAGACCGTCCCACAAAGGCCACCTCAGGGCGGTCAGCGTCCGGTAACTGGGGCAACTTATAGACACTTTTCAGGAAATCAACAGAATGGACATGCATTTTGAATTTTGGGCTTTGGACTTTGAGTTTTTTTGAGGGCCTACTTCAACTCTGTCATGGCCTTGCGCGCCTGCCTACCCCAGGCGCTGTCCGGGGATAGCCGGGCCACCTCTTCAAAGGCGGCTAATGCCTGTATTTCCTTATTTTGACGTAGATAGGCCTCGCCCAGGTGATAATGGGCCTCGGCATACGAAGGGTAATATCTTACGGCCTGTTGAAAGGCGTCTATGGCCCTTTCCAGGTCATTTTGCTCCATATAGACTATGCCAAGGTTATTAAAGACGCTCTCGTAGCGCGGGGAAAACCGAAGCGCCATGTTGTAATTATGGATGGCCTTATCGTATTCCTTTTTACGATAGTACGCCCAGCCCATGTTGTTATATGCGAATTGAGGGGTAAGATAGAGGGGGTTGGATAAGGCCAGGTTGAACTGCTGAATAGCCTTATCCCAGTCTTCCAGCGTTAGATAGACGGTCCCCAGGTTATTGTAAGCCTCTGAGAAGTCTGATTTTAGCTTTACGGCCTGATTAAAGTGCTCAATAGCCTTGTCAAAATCGGCGCGTGTAGTGTAGACGCGCCCAAGTAGATTATGTACGGCTGGGTTTCCCTCGTCTAGATTATAAGCGGTTAATGCCTCTCCCAGGGCGGCTGGAAGATTTCCCTCGCTCAGGTAGGTATCGCTCAGCCTCAGGTGTATCATGGTCTTTTTCTGGCGTATAGCCATGTCTTCAGCGCAGGATACGAACGTCAGGGTAAGCAGGATGAGTAAAGAAAACCGCAGCCCTATTCTTTGCCGGGGCATAGCCATTATATCACCTTATTCAGGGAGTATTCTATAATCCCTTCCGCTCCGGCCCTGAGGAGTTTGGGGATAAGGTCTCTGACCGTTTTCTCTTCAACGACGGTCTCCACCGAATACCACTGAGATTGGTAAAGATGGGCTATCGTCGGCGCGTTGAGGCTGGGGAGTAAGGCAATAACTACTTCTAATTTTTCTTCAGGGACATTCATCTTAAGGCCGACCATCTTGTAGGCCCGCAGTGCGCCTTTTAACAGCAAGGCGATCTGCTGTATCTTTCCCCTTTTCCATTCGTCCTGCCAGGATTCGTTATTGGCGATAAGTTGGGTATTGGACTGCATGAATTCATGGATGATGTGGAGGCCATGCGCTCTTATGGTGCTGCCGGTCTCGGTAACCTCTACGATAGCGTCAGCTAATCCCGACACCACTTTGGCCTCGGTAGCTCCCCAGGAGAATTCAACCTGGACAGGGATATCCCTTTCCGCAAAATAGCGTCTCGTAAAGTTGACCAATTCTGTGGCTATTTTCTTGCCGGCGAGGTCTTCCAGTCTCTTAATGGGTGAGTTTGCCGGCACCGCCAGGACCCAGCGGGTAGGGCGATTGCTTACCTTGGAATAGACCAGATCATCTACCACAGTAATCTGCGAACCATTTTCCAGTATCCAGTCCTTGCCGGTAAGTCCGGCGTCCATGGTGCCGTTTTCCACGTAACGGGACATCTCCTGCGCCCGGCAGATGTGGCATTCAATGTTTTCATCGTCTATCTCCGGGAAATAACTGCGGGAATTAAGCGAGATCTTCCACCCGGACCTGGCGAATAGTTCAAGGGTGGCCTTTTCCAGGCTACCCTTGGGTATGCCCAGTTTTAGTTTTTTCAAGACTTATAAACCTCCTTGGGATCAAATACCTTGTCTCCTGCTATCTTCAATTCTTTGTCTTCTACCTTCCGATAGAAACAGCTCCTGTACCCGGCGTGACAGGCCGCGCCACCAAGCTGATCCACCTTGACCAGTATGGTATCCTCGTCACAGTCAACATAGATTTCTTTTACTACCTGGACATGACCGGAGCTTTTACCCTTAAGCCACAGCTCCTGACGGGTGCGGCTGAAGTAATGAACCCTTCCGGTCTCCAGGGTTTTTTGCCAGGCCTCTTCATTCATATAGGCGAGCATCAGAACTTCGCCTGTTTTGTAATCTTGGGCAATAGCGGGTAATAACCCATCGCCCTTGGCAAAATTGAGCTTAAGCATGTCCAAACCTTTCTATTCTCCACACCACACTGGTCACTAATTAAAGGGTAAGCAGGCGATTGTCAACCAAAAACTGCCCGGCAGTAAACGCATGCTTACCCACAGGGTTGTTCCCAATGATTGACAGAGAGTGATTGCTTAGTCGGACAGACTAGAATGGGGCGGTAGGGGCGACTACATTGACATACCCCACACCGGGTTGTGGGTTGTGTTGCCCAAGAAACCCTGCACATTCAACCCAGCGTCCCGTTTGAATGCCTATTTTCTGAAGCAGGCGATGGTGTAGTGCATGTCCGGATTTATGGACTACAATGTGTCCCAGGATCGGCTTACCAAGGAGCGCTATATCTCCGAGTAAGTCCAGTATCTTGTGACGGACAAACTCGTTCTCAAATCTCAGGCCGCCTTCGTTGAGAATAGAAGAGTCGTCCATGACGATAGCATTATCGAGAGAGCCTCCTAAAGCAAAACCATTTTCCTTAAGATTTTGGACTTCATACAGGAAACCGAAGGTTCGGGCATTTGCAATTTCCTGGCAGAATGTCTCTTCTGAGAAGGTCATGCTATAAGATTGCTGTTGTATAAGGGGATGATTAAAATCAATGCTGTATGTGATCTTCAGGGAGTTATCCGGATATATAGATAGAGTCTTATCTTCACAACGAACCTGGATGGGCTCGATTATCCTAATATACGCCCTTTTTTCTCTTTGTTTGACCGGCCTGGCCTTATTCAGCATAAGGACAAATGGCGCGGCACTTCCGTCCAGACTGGGAACCTCCGGGCCGTCTATCTCAACGAGCGCATTATCTATTCCCATACCCATAAAGGCCGCCATCAGGTGCTCCACAGTAGCCACACTGGCATCTCCCACGCCCAATGTAGTGGCCAGGGTTGTGTCTGTTATATACTTGTAATGGGCAGGAACCGATGGCTTGCCCGGCAGGTCAGTCCGTCTAAAGATAATCCCGGTATTAGCCGGAGCAGGCTTAATGATTAGATTAACCTCTAATCCGCTATGCAGGCCTATTCCTGAACATCGTACTTCTTGAGTTATGGTATGCTGATAAGGTGGCAAAATAATCCCCTTCTAATAAAAGTTACTTGGTGTATATGCAATACTTATGCCTATTTTAGTTAAGATAGTCTTAGATAATTATTTCTAAATATTTCAAGTTGTTATGTGACAGCTTTCCAGGTGTTTTTTCTATGATTTCCATAAAACTGTTCTTCTATTTACGGTTACATGTGTCGAAAAGGACACGACAGGCTTATGGACTATGTACTTTTTATAACAAGTTGCCATGAGGCGTCTCATTGTGTTTTTACCCAGTCTTCAGGTGTATTAATATTAACGCAGGAACGCATCTCCGGATCGATTTTAGATAATTCCGCCTCAGTTATGGCTTTTATTCTAACCCGGTTATAAAAACCGGTGATCTTAAGTTGGTCGGCGATAAGGTCTGCATGGATGTAATCGAGACATCTTCGGGCATATACGGCATGGAGCGGCTCATAACCACCGGAGATAAGCGGTACAATGACATCCCGGCTTGGCTCTGCCTGCTTCAGGATGTAATCAATGACCTCTTTCTTCAAAAAGGGCATGTCACAGGCCACAACAAAGGCATGGGACGAGGCGGCATAAAAAAGACCGGTGTAAAGTCCGCCCAAAGGGCCTTTCCCTCTTATGAGGTCGGTTACTACCTTAACGCCTAGAAAGGAATAAGCGCATGGGTGGTTGGTCACCACGATTAACTCATCGAATATGTCTTTCAGAACCTCACAGATGTGACCTATAATAGGCCTGCCTTCCAGCGCCAGCAGGGCCTTATTTTCTTTCATCCGCTCACTTTTCCCGCCGGCCAGTATTATGGCAGTCATTTTTAAATCCATTAGTATCCTAGTTGCTTGATAATCTCCGGATTCTTTGCCCATCCTTTGCGTATCTTGACCCACAGCCTGAGGAAGACCTTTGCGCCGACCATAACCTCTATATCCTTGCGGGCGGCCTCGCCAATTTTCTTGAGCAGGCTGCCGCCCTTACCGATCACGATACCTTTCTGTGAATCCTTCTCCACATAAATTGTAGCGGAGATGGATATCATCTGTTTTTCGGCATTTTCCTTGAATTCATCAATAATCACTGCCGTGGCATAGGGAATTTCCTGGCTGGTCAAGAGAAATATTTTTTCGCGGATAATCTCAGCGGCAATAAACCGTTCCGGCTGATCGGTGATCATGTCCGCCGGATAATAAGGAACTCCGGCCGGGATGAGTGTAAGCATATTCGTCAACAGGAGATCCACGCCCTCTCCGGTCAGAGCGGATACGGGAACAATGGCCTTGAAGTCATGAATATCTTTGTACTGCGCAATTAACGGCAAAAGGGTTTCCTTTTTTATCAGGTCTATCTTGTTGATAGCCAGGATGACGGGGGTAGGGATATTGTGCAGCTTTTCGATAACCAGCGCCGTATCATTACCAAATGGATGGAGACCGGCATCTACGGTCAGGAGGACGACGTCAACCTCGCGTAAGGTATCCGTGGCCGCCTTCACCATGAATTCACCCAGGACATTTTTGGCCTTGTGGATGCCCGGTGTATCCAGGAAGATAATCTGATATTCCGGCCGGGTCAGGATTCCTAATATCCTGTTTCGTGTCGTCTGGGGGCGGGGAGAGACTATGGCCGTCTTTTGCCCTAAAAACCGGTTAAGGAGCGTGGATTTACCTACATTGGGGGCGCCAATAATGGCTATATATCCGGACTTGAAATCGTTAACCTCGTGTGACACGGAAATCCTCCCGGCCAAGACTCTGATCGGTCAATACCTTCAATGACCGTATGGCGCTTTTTTTCTGCAGGTCAGCAAGGACGCGTTTTTTAAAGCCGGTCAACAAGGAAACGTCAGCTGGTGCGATCCATATCCCGACTTCATCCGAACCGCGAAAAGGCTCTAATTTTTTCATCAAGTCATTTTTAAAGACCTCAGCCCTGACTATCTGACCGAATGCCGGATGATAAGGCCCGGCGATAAGATTCTTCTCCAGACCGGCGTCTGCCTGGAGACCCATGCGGATGACGGCAATACCTCTTTCCCGGCTGAGTATGAATATATCCCGGCATATCTCTACAGCTTCTTGCAATGTAAGTGGTTGGTATTCCCCTTTTTGGTAAAGGTCGGCTAAGACCGTCCCCCTTAAGACCAGCAGAGGATAGATGCGCATGAAGTCCGGCTTAAGTGCGCAGAGTGGTTCGAGGGCGCCGAGGATTTCCCCGCGGTCTTCTCCGGGCAAGCCGATCATAATCTGTGCCCCTACCTGGAATCCAGCCTCTTTAAGCATTCGAACGGCCCGCAGATTATCCCGAGAGGTGTGCCCGCGGCGCGCCCTGTCCAGTACGGTGTCATTCATGGATTGGATGCCCAGTTCCACGGTCTTTACCGGGTATTTCCTGAGCAGCGTGATCTCTTCTGTATTGATATAATCAGGTCTTGTGGAAAGGCGGACAGAATGGACTTTTTTTTCTTCCCAGAAAGGCAGCACCACAGAGAGGGTTTCTTCTTGAAGGGCGGTATCAAGGCCGGTGAATGTCCCGCCGTAAAAGGCTACCTGGGTCTCTGTCCTTTGCGCCTTTCTTTTTCTGCTCAGCCCTTCTTCAATAGTAGATGCCACCCATTTTGCCGTTATGGGTGAGATATCCTGGCCGGTTATGTCGGGCTGATTACAGAAAACGCATTTTTGGGGGCATCCCTGGTGAGAGATGAAGATGGGTATGATATACGGATTCATTTACTTTTTGCGAGATATTTAACTTGGGCGGCTGCGAGTTTTTTCAGGGCATTCTGGGCGGCCTTTTGTTCAGCCGCTTTCTTATTTTTGCCCATTCCACGGGCCAATATCCCTCCGTTAAGTTTAACGCCTATGGCAAATCTTTTCTGATGTTCAGGCCCTGATTCTTTCAATACGACATATTCCGGTATCGCCTTGAATTCCTCCTGTGTATATTCTTGCAACCGGCTCTTAAAATCAAGCAGAGATCTTTTGCTGATTGACGCAGGGAGAAGCGGCAGAAAATGCTTTTTTACCAGATTGTGTACTGATTCCAGTCCGCCGTCAAGATAGATAGCAGCCAGGAGCGCCTCGTAAGTATCGGCCAATATAGAATTTTTGGTGCGACCTCCGGATAATTCTTCACCTTTGCCCAGCAGGAGAAACTTCCCCAGGTTTAATTTCCTGGCCAATTGGGAGAGGCTGTTTTCACTGACCATGTTGGCCTTTAACTGGGACAGAGTACCTTCTTCGTGATCCGGATATTTGACAAAAAGGAGATGACCGACGGCCAACCCCAGTACGGCGTCCCCCAGAAATTCAAGACATTCGTTGTTTACTGGTTTTGACGCCTGTTCATA
Organism: Thermodesulfobacteriota bacterium; assembly: GCA_030017815.1. Classification (GTDB taxonomy): domain Bacteria; phylum Desulfobacterota; class QYQD01; order QYQD01; family QYQD01; genus QYQD01. The sequence continues at coordinate 14,547 of JASEGX010000006.1, forward strand.
GCTGTATGAGCGATGTACAACTGCCTGATCCAGGAGCGTTTTATCTTTGAAAATATAGGAAATTTTCTTTTCGAGACTGCGTAAAATTCTTTCCCGCATTGATTCCATGGCAATTAAGCATATTTATTGCGCCTGTCCTGTATTGTCAAGGCCATAAAAAACCAGGCCATCCCCCTAAGGCGGACAGCCTGGTTTTTATACGAATTATTGCTAACGGATATTATTACTTTATATGGCCTTTCAGGTCTTTTCCCGGCCTGAACTTGACCACCTTGGCGGCCTTAATCTTGATCGGCTGACCGGTTTGAGGATTGCGCCCTGTTCTGGCCTTACGTTTGGAGACAGTAAAGGTCCCGAAACCCGTAAGCGCCATTCTACCTTCTTTTTTGAGGACTTCTTTGACAGCGCCAAGAAGAGTATTAATGGCTTTTTCTGCTTCTACCTTTTTTATCCCCACTTCTTCGGCTACTTTTGTAACTAATTCCGCTTTGGTCATAATTTATTCTCCCCCTTAATTATTATTAATGTGGTTAGCTTGCTAACCCTGGTGGCCTTATGTGTACTTACTTTAAGCCGGAGTATTCGCTAAAAAGCAGCCTATATCTTTATTTATAAAGATTGCTGGGACAAATATCACATCTACATTAGGATTTCAACAAAAAAACAGCAAGATAAAATTTTTTTATTTTTTACAGTCGCAGGTCGGCACATTTAATATTAAAAATAGTGGGCTGCAATAGGAGGGGCGACTAAAGTATATAGGCCATTTTGCTTGGAAATTAGGACATTAACGTTGACAGGCATAGATAAAAATATTATCTTGATCCCGCTTCGCAGGGGGTAGAAGGTGGATCATATTATTCAGCAGAGTTTACAGGATTCCCTGAGAATAAAGGAAAAATTTATCCTGGAACATGCCGATCGAATTAAAGAATTGGCCGCATGGATTGCAGAGGTATTCGGCCGTGGCGGGAAACTGCTTATCTTCGGCAATGGCGGGAGTGCGGCTGATGCCCAGCATATAGCCGCAGAGTTTGTCAACCGCTTTATAATCGAAAGACCGCCCCTGCCCGCCTTAGCCTTAACCACAGACACGTCGATCTTGACCAGTATCAGTAATGATTATGACTATAGCGAGGTCTTTGCCAAGCAGATAAGAGCCCTTGGTCGCAAAGGAGATATTGCCTTGGGTATCAGCACCAGCGGTAATTCTCCCAACGTAGTCAAGGGACTGGAAGTGTCCAGAGAGATGGGGATTAAAACCGTAGCCCTGGCCGGGAAGGATGGCGGCAGGATAGCCGGGGTGGCTGACCTGGCATTTGTCGTCTCTTCTGACCGGGTGCCGCGCGTGCAGGAGGCACATGGTCTGTTCGGGCACATTCTCTGTGAACTGGTGGATTATATCCTCTTTCAAAGCACATCCGTGCAGTCTTAATCATCTCTGCATTGGAACAGGTTTTTTAAAAATGAAGCAAAAGATCGGGCCGATTGACACTGGAAAAATCAAGACCTATAGTCTTAAAGAAAGAGAGAGCAGGGTTTCCCGAGAACGTTTTGGCCGGGCTATCCGGCCCGGGGCCCGGTTCTCTGATTTTTTGCAGGCACTGCCCGATATCCTGGCAGGTAGTGATTTACGTACCATTGTAAAAAGGGTGGCTGAGTCCGTCCGTAATGGCAGGCCGGTCCTGGTCGGGATGGGCGCCCATGTTATCAAGGTGGGCTTGAATCCCATCCTGATTACTCTTATGGAAAAGGGCGTTGTTTCCGGTCTGGCCGTAAACGGGGCCTGTATTATCCACGACACAGAAATAGCCATGGTAGGCCGGACCTCCGAGGATGTGGCTGCGGTACTGGGCGGCGGCGATTTTGGCATGGCTGAGGAAACGGGCGGCTTGCTCAATGAGGCTATAATCCGGGGGGCACGGGAAGGTCTGGGGCTTGGTGAAGCAGTGGGTAAAAAGATACTGGAAAGTGGCTTACCTTACGCCCATTTGAGCTTGCTGGCCACAGCAGCCAGGCTGGATATTCCGCTGACGGTTCACGTGGCTATCGGCACCGATATCATCCATATGCATCCAAAGGCCGATGGCGCGGCTATAGGAAATACCAGCCTGCAAGATTTTAGGCTTTTTTGCAGCCTGGTAGCTATGCTGGAAGGTGGGGTATATTTTAATATCGGTTCAGCGGTAATCCTCCCGGAGGTCTTTTTAAAGGCTCTCAGTGTGGCCCGGAACCTCGGCCACGAGGTGAAACAGTTTACAACCGTGAATATGGACTTTATCCGTCATTATCGGCCCATGACTAATGTGGTTTCCCGGCCCACAATGGAAGGCGGCCAGGGTTATTGTCTGGTCGGACATCATGAGATTATGATGCCGCTGCTGGCCGCGGCCATCCTGGAAGAGTTAGAGGCGGGCCGGGATTAAGCATGGAGAAACACATCCACATAGATGCTTCTGGCAGGCGGATCGAAGCCGTATTGAATGATACGGACACAGCCCGGGCGATCTGGGAGGCACTGCCGATAGAGAGCGAGTGTCAGACTTGGGGCAAAGAGATATATTTTTCTATCCCGGTTCATGCCCCCCTTGAGATCGGGGCACGTCAGACTGTAGAAAGGGGGGCGCTCGGCTACTGGCCGACTGGTCATGCCTTTTGTATCTTTTGGGGCCCGACACCAGCCAGTAAGGGCGACGAAATCAGGGCGGCCAGCGCAGTCAACATCATCGGACAGGTAACAAAAGGGATAGAAATTTTGGATGATGTCGAGGCCGGGACGCTGATCAGCGTAAGACGTGCCAGCGTTTTGTAGTTTAGGAGGAATAAAGAATGCCTATTTTTGAGTTCCACTGCCTGGATTGTGGAAAAGACTTTGAGACTTTAGTACTCAGTAAATCAGACCAGATTGATTGCCCCAAATGCCATAGCACTCATCTGGAGAGGCTGATGTCCTCCTGCGCCTTTAAAAGTGGGAGTAAGTTTACGAGCACAGCCAGCTCAAGTAGCTGTACAAGTTGCTCCAGCAAATCGTGCAGCACGTGTCATTAATATTGAACATATTCCGGCAGCCTTCCTGAGGTGGAGGCTGCCGGTTTTTTATGTTTTTTGCCCGGTTAAGATAAGGAACTTAGATATGCCGTTTGACTTGAAAAACATACGCATCGGGACCCGTGGCAGTGCCTTGGCCATGACCCAATCTACATGGGTTAAGGATGAGATCGAGGCCAGGTTACCGGATTCCCGGGTTTCCTTAGTCAAGATAACTACTCAAGGCGATAAGATACTGGATGTTCCTCTGGCGAAAGTCGGGGGAAAGGGCCTTTTTGTCAAGGAAATTGAGGAGGCCCTTTTACGGGGTGAGATTGACCTGGCCGTGCACAGTATGAAGGATGTCCCTACGGATTTGCCGGCTGAACTTCATATTGGTATTACAACAGAAAGGGAAGACCCCCGAGATGTGCTTATCACTCAAGGAGGAGAAAAACTTGGCGGCCTTCCTTTAAAGGCCCGGATCGGCACGAGCAGTCTTCGACGCAGTGCCCAACTCCTGGCCTATCGGGGAGATTTTGAGATCATTTCACTCCGGGGGAATTTGGATACGCGCATACGGAAACTAAAGACAGAGTCCCTGCACGCGGTAATTGTGGCCGCGGCCGGTATCAATCGCATGGGCATTAAAGACGTGATTACTGAATATCTGCCGGTTGAGATTATGCTGCCGGCTATTGGGCAGGGGGCGCTCGGTATTGAACTTCGCCGTGAAGATAAAGACCTCTTAGCGGCCATTTCTTTCTTGAATCACAGTGAGACGGCTATAGCCGTCCAGGCCGAGCGGGCTTATTTGAAAAGGCTCGAGGGCGGCTGTCAGGTGCCGATCGGGGCCTTTGGGGAGATACGGGATGGGCGGCTTATCCTGCGCGGTATCGTGGCCGATCCTTCAGGCAAGCCCCTTTTTAAGAAGGATATAGTCGGCCCGCTAAGTGAGCCGGAAGGGCTGGGAACGGCCCTGGCTGAGGATATTTTGGATATGGGCGCACGGCAGGTGCTGGAAGAGGTATACGAACGAACCCTGGATTAATGGAAAAATAACGATGTCCAGTACTCAAATGAAGAAGAGCGGAAAGGTATTTCTGGTAGGGGCCGGGCCGGGCGATCCGGGCCTGATTACGGTCAAGGCCAGAGAGGTCCTGGGTGAGGCCGAGGTGGTCATATATGACTATCTGGCCAGTAAGCGCCACCTTGACTATGTCCCGGAAGAGGCGGAGCGCATCTATGTGGGGAAAAAAGGCGGCTGCCATACTATGGCCCAGGAGGATATAAACCGCCTCATTGTCGAACGTGCCAGGGAAGGGAAACGTGTGGTACGTCTTAAGGGCGGAGATCCTTTCATCTTTGGCCGGGGTGGAGAGGAGGCCGAGGAGTTGGTTGAGGCTGGAGTGCCGTTTGAGGTGGTCCCCGGCGTAACTTCCGGGATTGCAGCGGCCGCCTATGCGGGCATACCGCTCACCCACCGCCGCTATACCACAAACGTGGCCTTCATTACCGGGCATGAGGACCCGACCAAGGAGGAAAGCGGTATTGCCTGGGATAAGATCGCTACCGGCATAGGGACACTCGTTTTTTTTATGGGGGTAAAAAACCTTCCCCATATTGTAGAGAATCTCGTTGCGAATGGGCGGTCTCCCGAGACGCCCTGCGCAGTCATCCGCTGGGGTACGACCCTCAAACAGGAGACGGTCGTGGGGCGCCTTTTAGATATCGTGCGATTGGTGAAGGAGAAAGGTCTGAAACCACCGGCCATAACCGTGGTGGGCGAGGTGGTAGGTTTACGGGAATCTCTCTCCTGGTTTGAAAATAAGCCTCTTTTTGGAAGACGTATTGTGGTTACCCGCACGCGGGAACAGGCGAGTGATCTGGTGAAAAAACTCGAAGAGTTGGGCGCGGCCTGCGAGGAATTTCCCACCATCCGCATTGTCCCTCCTGATAGCTGGGAGCCGCTGGATAAGGCCATAAAGGACATCGAAGAATTTGACTGGGTCATCTTTACGAGTGTTAACGGCGTTAAGAATTTTTTGCTGAGGTTAAAGGCTACCGGCTGTGACCTTCGTTCTCTGAGTGCGTGCAAGGTGGCTGCTATCGGCCCCAAGACAGCCGAGATGCTGGAAGACCTCTACCTTAAACTGGATTTTGTCCCTTCCGAATACCGGGCTGAGGGCATTATTGAAGGTCTGAAGGCCATGGGTATAGCCGGTAAAAAAGCGCTTATCCCCCGGGCGGAGGTGGCGAGAGAGATATTGCCGGAGAAGCTGGTCGAGGCTGGTGCAGTGGTGGAGGTGGTACCCGCCTACAAGACAATCAAACCGGAGGCGGAAGAGGCCGAGGCCCTGGTTAAGCTCCTGGAAGGTAGAGAAATCGATATGGTGACCTTTACCAGCTCATCTACGGTCAGCAATTTCGTGGAAATGCTGGGAAGAGACCGGGTCGCCTCCCTGCTTAAAGGTGTGGACATCGCCTGCATCGGGCCGATTACCGCGGAGACGGCGCAAAAATTTGGTATTCAGACCCAGGTCATGCCTCAGGAATACACCATCGACAGCATGGTGCGAAGTATCGAGGCATTTTACCGCGACAAGCATCGATAAGAAACTGCTTGCCCCATCATCAATGGACGCATTTCTCTCGCCACCTGTTCGGACAAGGCGTCTTCGGCAACATCCATATCATACCGACTCTGCTAACGTACATTCTTATAATAAACTCACGCTAGAGACTCCAGGATGCCGTATTTCTTTATCTTTCTCCACAAGGTGGTCCGTGGGATCGCCAGGATTTTTGCAGCCCTTACTTTATTGTAATTCGTTGCTTCAAGCACCCGTATTATATGGGCTTTTTCCTGCTCGTCAAGGGGGAGTAAATCGCTGGTTTCAACGGTCTCTACTTCCAGATGGCCAAGGTCTTCCGGAAGTTCGCTTTCATCAATCCATTTCCCTTCCCCTAAGGCCACGGCACTGGATACGATATGTTCAAGTTCCCTGACATTTCCCGGGAAAGAATAGTTCGTCAAGATATTCAAGGCGTGTCTAGTAAGTCCCTTAATTTGTTTGTTGTATAACCGGTTGTATCGTTCTGTAAAGTGTTCTATAAGGAGTCGGATATCCTCCTTGCGTTCTCTGAGTGAAGGGGTGCGTATCATAACCACTTTCAGGCGAAAATAAAGGTCCTCCCGAAATCGACCGGCTTTTATTTCGTTTTCCAGATCCTTGTTGGTTGCGGATATAACCCTGATGTCCAGGTCAACAGGACTTGATCCACCCACCCTGAGCAGTTTTTTTTCCTGGATGACTCTGAGCAGCTTGACCTGCATGGACAGAGGCATTTCACCTATTTCATCAAGAAATACAGTCCCCCCTTGTCCGGCTTCTAGTAATCCCACCTTGATGCTCTCCGCACCGGTAAAGGCCCCTTTTTCATGTCCGAAAAGTTCATTTGAAATCAAATCCTCGGTAAAGCTGCCGCAATTGAAACTTATAAAAGGTCTATCTTTTCTTGGGCTGCCAAAATGGATTGCTCGTGCGACCAACTCCTTACCTGTTCCGCTTTCCCCCTGGATAAGAACATTACAGTTTATTTTAGAGACCTTGTTTATTATTTTGATCAATTCGCGTATGGGGGCACTGATGCCGATAATTTCCCTGACATTATCTTTTCGGAGAAGATCCTCCTTAAGGCGCTTATTTTCATGGACCAGTCGCGACTTATCCACCGCTCGGTTTACTATAAGCATGGCCTCATCCGGGGTGAAGGGCTTTTCAATATAGTAAAAAGCCCCCCTTTTTACTGCTTCTACAGCATTTTCGATAGATGCATAGCCGGTAATCATGATCACTTCCGTCTTGGGGGAATTTGCCTTGATCTTGTCCAGGACCTCCATTCCGTCCATTCCCGGCATACGGATATCGGTCAACACGATATCGAAAGGGATTATTTCCATTCGATCGAAGGCGTTGCTGGCCTCCAGAAACGTTTCCACATGAAAACCGCTTTTGCTTATTTTCCTCTGTAAATTACGCAGCACCAAAGGCTCGTCGTCAATGACCGCAATCCGTATCAAATTGTGTTCATCGTCCCTTTTCAAGGTCGAGCATCCTCCGACACCAATTTATCCGCATCATAATTTGGCATTTTTAATATCCGCGGGAATATCTATCGAAGGGAAGCATTACGGTAAATGTAGTGGACTTTCCCTCTTCGCTTGCAACCTTAATCCGGCCCCCGTGCTTAGTCACGATTCCCTGAGAAACAGAGAGGCCAAGACCGGTGCCTTTACCTACTGATTTGGTAGTAAAGAACGGATCGAATATATGAGGCAAAATGTGGCCCGGTATACCGCAACCATTGTCCTGGACATGAACAGCCAAAAACCCGGGCGTGGGGGCATTTTCAACACGAATTTCGATCTTACCATTTTTCCCGACCGCGTCTAAAGCATTCAGAATAAGGTTCAAAAATACCTGTTTCAACTGTTGCTTGTCTCCACGTATCTGGGGGAGCTTGGGTTGGGCCTTAACTTCGATGTTTACGCCGGAAACTTTGGCCTGATTGAGTGCTAATTTGGTTGTTGTATCCACTAGGGCACCCAAATCAATAGGTTCAGAGACAGACTCACTTTCCCGTGTAAAGTCGAGCAGGTTGCGTACGATACTCCGCGACCGAGCTGTCTCGCCAATGATATCGTTAATCATTTCCACTTGTTCAGTTTCAGACAGGTCTTTGTAGTCTTCCAGCAATAAATGCGCTGTGAGCATAATATTATTAAGCGGATTGTTTAACTCATGGGCTACCCCTGCGGTCAAGGTTCCGATCGCTCTTAGCTTGTGTGACTCCAGCATAGAGGTCTGATGTGAATCAAGCTCCTTGAGCATTCGGTTAATAGCTACCTCCACGGTGGTAAATTCATCGCGATATTTGCGTATTGGTGTAACCGGTGTAAAATCTCCCGTGGCTATTCTCTGTGTATGATCAACGAGGCGATTAAGCGGTTTCATAAACCTTTGCGACAGGAAATGTGTGACATAAATTATCAAAAAAAGCAGAACGACAAGAGAGTAGACAGGCACCCGCTGGATTAGGTCAAGCCATTCGTTGATCGAGTTCTGCTCCTCTGAAGCCAGAGAAGCCGCAACCGCTACCATCTCTTTACCGTGCTTTCTTAAAGTGATCTCGATCTCGTGTTTTCTTGCTGTGGTTTTACCCCCTTCCTTTTCTAAAACCACAAGTTCGTGCAGTAGCTCAATGTATGCATCGAGGTGTTTGACTATCTTTTTTGTATGCTGAGGTGAAACACTGATTTGTAGCTTTTCCAGGTTCTGGGACAAAATAATTTTGGCGTTCCTGGCACTCTGGACGGCATCATTTAGGTTTGTCCCGTACAAAAAATAATTTTTTTCCCACCTTCTGGCCTGCTCGATGTCAAAAAGATATCTTTCCCAGGTTTGAACCAGGTGGAGTTTTTTCTGGATCCGGTTTATGACAACCATGGAGCCTATGATAATGACCATGGAAAGAATAAAAAACACAAGGAAACCGAGTATTACTTGTAATCGAAAACTGAAACTCGGCCGCTCGAGGAGCTTACGGTCGGCAAGTCGGCAAAAAGGGGCGTCTATCGTAGTGTTCTTGTTAGAGCCACCCTCTTTTGAACTTTTTGACTCAAATTCGATAGGATCAGCCATGAAAAGCAGTTTATAACCTACTTTGTAACCTTAGTAATAAGCTATATAAACTAGCATGTCAGGATTTAATTATCAAGCCGCACAATTATTCTTGTTATCTCCGGTGACTTCCTATACTTCAGCCACAATATTTCCTGTGAACCCAAGGTCCTTTGCCGCTTTGGCAATGACTGTCCGGAGGTCATTGGGTCTGAACGGTTTTGCAATCATATCAAAAGCCCCCTTATCCATGGCTTCACGGGCCAGGGCGGCTGTAGCAAACCCGGTTATCATAATCACTTTAGTATGGTCTGATTTTTCTCTCGCGCGTTCCAATATTTCAATGCCGTTCACTCCAGCCATCATGATGTCCGTCACGATAATGTCAAAAACTTTCTCCCGAATTCTCTCGAGAGCCTTATAGGGGTCTTCAAATACCTCCACGTTACAGCCAATCTTGGCCAGTGCGGGCTTCAGCCTGTTTCCAACGATAGGTTCGTCATCCAGCAACAGGACGTCTAATCTCTCTTTCATATCTCCTCCCATATAAC
>JASEGX010000175.1 GCA_030017815.1 Thermodesulfobacteriota bacterium
AGCAGTTAGAACCAGATTCCCGCTCAGAATCGCTGCGGGAATGACAGAATGGAGGATTTTGCAAGAGGCTCCCCTGTAAGGCAGATATTATAAGATACTCTATTATGAGACAAAAATGAAAGTATTCTTTAAGGTCAAGACATCCGACGAGGTATTCGCTATTATCAACGAGTTCCCGGTTGGACCTACAGAAGAAATCTCTCTGACAGAAGCTACCGGGCGCATTTTGGCCGAACCCATTATCTCCCCAGAAGATATGCCGCCTTTTAGTCGTTCTACTATGGATGGATATGCGGTTCGGGCCAAAGATACCTTCGGTTCCTCTGAGAGTATGCCCGCCTTGCTGACTGTAGCCGGCAGCATAGAGATGGGCGAACTTCCTTCCCAGGCGCTTTCGAGCGGGCAGGCCTATAGGATTCTGACCGGCGGGATGCTTCCCCCAGAGGCTAATGCCGTAGTCATGCAGGAATATACACAACAAGTGGACGAGACGACTATTGAAGTCATGAAAACGGTTGCCCCCGGCGAACATGTTATTTTGCGTGGAGAAGACTTGAAAAAAGGCGAAGAAATCCTGTCCGGGGGCCACAGGCTACGCCCCCAGGATATTGGGGCATTGGCCGCAATCGGCCGGCAAAAAATCGTTGTTCATCAAAAACCACGGGTGGCTATTATCTCCACAGGGGACGAGATAGTCCCGATTGAAGAGATGCCGCCACCCGGTAAAATCAGAGATATCAACGCCTATACGCTTTGGGCCGCAATACTTGAAAACGGCGGAATACCTATTTACCTGGGCATCGTGCCGGATAAATTTGACGACCTTTGCGCAAGATGCGCGGAGGGGATAGAAGAGGCGGATATTGTCCTCATATCCGGGGGAAGCTCGGTAGGCAGCCGTGATTTTACGGCCGCGGTGTTCGAGTCCTTTCCTGAAAGCCAGATACTGGTGCACGGCATATCAGTAAGTCCGGGGAAACCCACCATCCTGGCCAGGGCCGGAAAGAAGGCCCTCTGGGGATTGCCCGGCCATCCGGCGTCTTCCATGATTGTCTTTTGGCTCTTTGTCCGTCCTTTGCTTCAAAGAATCGGAGGTCTCAAGCCACAAATAATAACTCACTCACAACTCATAAAGGCCAGGCTGTCACGCAATGTACCGTCTGCGCAGGGCCGTGAGGACTATGTCCGGGTAAGGATTTTGCGTGATGAAACGGGGTATACCGCTGACCCTGTCTTCGGAAAATCAGGGCTTATTTCTACCATGACCAAGGCCCACGGATTAATCAGGGTCGATATGAATACAGAAGGACTGGATAAGAATTCCTTAGTCGATGTCTATTTGTTTTAAAAACCACTCACCGCAAAGGCGCAAAGCGCGCAGAGAAAAAATGTATTAAGCCCAAATGCCAAAACACTAAGCCAGTGATACTTTTGGCATTTGGGCTTTGGGCTTGACTTGACATTTGAGCTTTGTCATTTGTCATTTAACTTTGCGTCCTTTGCGTCTTTGCGGTGAAAAATTAAATAATTATTTCTGAATAATCAGGAGGTCATGGCTTTGCGAAAAATTTATTTGGAAATGAAGACCCTGGACGAGGCCCAGGAGATATTCTTCAATGCCCTTGATTATGCGCATATACTCAAGAGTGAAAAGATTCCTGCGACTGAGGCCCTGGACAGAATTACCGCCGAGGCTGTATATGCCCGTTTTTCTTCCCCGGCCTTTCACTCCGCGGCCATGGATGGTATAGCCGTTCTGGCTGAAGATACCTACGACGCCTCCGAAGGAAATCCCAAACAACTAACCATCGGCAAGGACACCTTCTTTGTCAACACCGGCCATATCCTGCCACCCGGGACCAATGCCGTTATCATGATTGAAGAGGTCCACCAGATAGACGAAAAAACTGTGGAGATACAGGCCCCGGCCCATCCCTGGAAATATGTGCGCAAAGTAGGCGAAGACATCGTGGCCACTGAACTAATATTGCCTCAAAACCATCGTATAACACCGTTTGACGTCGGCGCGCTCCTGGCCGGCGGAATATTTACGCTTTCGGTAAAGAAAAAACCGCGTGTAGTTATCATCCCTACCGGCAGCGAACTCATAGCCGCCGTGGACATTACCGGTGATGCCCCTCCGCAGGGAAAGGTTATCGAATACAATTCGCATATCCTGGCCGGTCTGGTGAAAGAATGCGGGGCCATCCCCATCCGGCACGAGATAATATCCGATGATTATGGTCGCATCAAAGGCGCTGTACAAAAGGCCTGCGATGCCGATTATGACTGCATAATAATTAATGCCGGCTCCTCGGCCGGCTCAGAAGACTATACCTATACAGTCATAAAAGAATTGGGCGAGGTTTTGGTCCACGGCGTAACTATTATGCCCGGGAAGCCTACGATATTAGGCATCATCGCCGGCAAACCGGTCATAGGAAACCCAGGCTACCCGGTATCGGCCGTCATCTCCTTTGACCAGTTTGTCCGTCCCATTCTTTATAAAATGATGGGTATCCCACCACCGGAACGCCCCCGTATCACGGCCAGACCGTCACGCAAGATCCCTTCCAAACTGGGCATGGAGGAATTTCTCAGGGTCAATGTAGGTCGCGTAGGCGATACAACCATTGCCACTCCCCTGCCCCGCGGCGCCGGAGCAATTACTACCCTAACCAGGGCCGACGGCATACTGCGCATACCACATCTTTCCGAGGGGATAAACGCCCATGAAGAAGTGGAGATAGCGCTGCTAAGAGGAGCCCGTGAAATCGCAAACACCCTGGTCATCATCGGAAGCCACGACCTCACCATAGACGTGTTAGCCAACGAGATCAAAAAGAGGACGCCCCGGTTAAGCCTGTCCTCCAGCCATGTCGGCAGTACCGGCGGGCTTCTGGCCATCGGCAAGGGCATGGCCCACTTGGCCGGCTCACACCTTTTTGATCCGGAAACAGGGGAATATAACATCCCATATATCAAAAAAATAATCCCCGATGTCCCGATAAAATTGGTAAACCTGGTTTACCGGGAACAGGGTTTAATGGTCGCGAAAGGGAATCCAAAGGGTATCCAGTCCATTCACGATCTCAGGCGTAAAGACGTCGGCTTTATCAACCGGCAGGGAGGCTCCGGCACACGCATCCTTTTCGACTTTCAATTGAAGGAGATGGACATCTCTCCAACCGAAATAAATGGCTATGAAAGGGAGGAATACACCCACATGTCGGTAGCCGTGGATGTCTTAAGCGGCAGCGCTGATGTAGGCCTGGGCATATATGCCGCGGCCAGGGCGCTGGGGTTGGATTTTATTCCGGTAGTTAAGGAGCGTTACGATCTGGTCATACCGGCTATGTTTTGGGATGATGAAAGGATCCGGGTACTCCTGGCAGTTATCATGTCACCTGAGTTTAAGGAAATCGTTGAACAGTTGGGCGGTTATGATACGAGCCAAACCGGTAAACTTATCTGGGCGTCATCATAATAAAGTCAGCGACGACGCCCCTGTACTTTTATCTGCCCTTGTATGCCTCCATGAATTCAAACTATTTACTAATTCTTCGTAACAATTCAATTGAAGCATCGACTTCAACTTTCCTAATCGCAACACTTTCAATATTGCATCCAATAGGAATTCCTTTTTCATCCGCGAAACTCTTTAATTCCAGCCAACTTTGTTCGGAGAAATTAACGGACTGCTGGAGAATGTCACTTGAGTGGATCAGTTCATTCTCCAACCATTTGGGAATACTAATTCCTAACCATTTCATAAATTGAAGAGTTTTAAGAGAACCACAGGGCGTCAGGGTAAACACTATTGGAACAAGTGGAATATTATGTTCCTGTCCATAGTAGTAGTATTCGGATAAAAAGTTCTTTGACGCATTTACATCATAGACGCCTTGTGAAACAAAGAAAGCGCAGCCCTGAGAGATTTTATGAAATACTCTGATATGTTCATCGCCTTTGCTCTGATGTCGTTCCGGAATTGTGACGCCACCTAAAAGAAGGTCACTATTTGTTTCCGCTTTTAGTTTGTAGGCATCATTCATTGACAAAGTAACTGCTTGAGACTTCGAAGATGCCCCAACAAATACAGTCAAATAATCCTTTGAAGATGCGTTCACAAGAAATTGGGATAACTCTGACTTACTATATTTTCCAACAGCTCTGTAAATAATCTTGGGAATAGGCAAAGGATATAGATATTCTTTACTATAGGAGAATGAATCTAAAGTCTCCATGAAAGGGAATGGACGCTCTTCCGATATTCGAGATTTTTCATCTTGAATATCATAAAGGATCAAACCATCAACCTTAAGAGATTGGAGTCTTTGTATTTGCCGAGAAGAAATTTCCTCTATTTCCTCTGAACTCAGTTCCTTTTTAGGTGGGGTAATTCCGTAGAGAATAATTCCACTTTCTCTGTTTTTTATTTTATCAATAAGCATTGCATCTCTCTATTTTATTCGCGAATCGTTTTCAGAATATAATCGGGATAGGGGAGAGCCTCACGACTTCCCCCCTCCCGCACCACAGGGCATACGAATCACGCACCAACTCGTCCCGTCCGCCGCGGGCGGACTGCAGATCAGGGTTGCAGGAGATTCAGCAGGTTACGATATCCGGAACTCCTAGCGTTTTTTCTCATCCTTCTTGGCTTTTTTCGCGGCCTTCTTTTCCTTCAGGGTTTTAGCCGGTTCCTTCTTGGTTTTCTTTTTGCTGTCCATTCCTTTACTCATGTTTTTCACCTCGTATAAAATCAGAAAATGATAGACTTCCCTGGCCTCCCGGGCCCACGTAATTCAATCCGGCGACTCAGCTTTTCAGAAATCTCTCTATGAATCCTCTATTGTGGTGCCCAATCGGGATAGGGAGGAACCTCACGACTTCCTCCAGACCCCACCTCACGGTGACGCCCCCGGATCATGTCCGGGGCAGGCTCTTGCCCTTCTCCTAGCCTTCGGCTCCGCTAAAACCTGACTCGGGGACTCTCACCCCGATAGTCCTGTGCCATGCCCGACACACACGCAAAGCTCACCGGCTGCTATGGTCGAGTAGCCCCAAGGAACCGCCCCTTAAGGCTCTCACAGAACCGGACGTGA
>JASEGX010000176.1 GCA_030017815.1 Thermodesulfobacteriota bacterium
AAAAGGGAGGTTGGGAGGGATTTAAAAATACTTTTTCAAACAGCTAAACTGATACGATGGTTTAAAGTCAATGCCTACCGAAGCCATACGAAGCATAGCGGCGAAGGCCCTGGAAGAAAAAAAGGTTGACTTGGTCATAGGTTTCACGCCGGGAGCAACCCCGCTTACTACCCAGCCGGCGTTTATAGAAGGGCCTTCCGCAGCGGGAAAGCTCATCTGGAATGACTTCTGCGTGAGCAACCTGGCCAAAAATCTGCTCAGGCGGGACAAGAAGATCGGCATTATCGCCAATGGCTGCACCTCACGCAATATCGTTGTTTATATCGTGGAAAATCAAATCAGAAGGGAAGACATCTATATTATAGGCGTTCCCTGCCAGGGGATGCTGGACAGGCATAAGATTAAGGCGCTCTCAGGCAAAAAGAAGATAAAAGACATCAGGACGGAATCCGATCGGGTGATATGGTCAGGTAATGCCTTCACCAAGGAATATCCGCGCCGCGAACTCCTCCGTCAGAGCTGCCTTTATTGCCGGCATAAAAATCCTGTCATCTACGACATCCTGGCCGGAGAGCCGGGGGATGAAGATAAAGAAACGGCCGATCAGGATATAGAGGCGCTGGAGGCCCAATCTGCAGAAGAACGTTTAGAATACTTCCGAACCCTATTTGACCGCTGCACCCTGTGTTATGCCTGCCGTAATGCCTGTCCGGTCTGCTATTGCCCAACCTGTTTTGTGGATCGAACCGATCCTAAGTGGTTTGATAAACCGCCCGTCTCCGGAGATGCCTTTACCTTTCACCTCCTCCGCGCCATGCACTGCGCCGGCCGCTGTACAGATTGCGGGGCCTGTGAGAGCGCCTGTCCGGTGGGCATACCAATAACCAAACTCACCCGCAAGTTGAATAAGGACATACGCACACTTTACAACTTTGAGGCGGGATTGAGCATCGAGACGCCATCGCCCCTTTCTGTGTATGATCTGGAAGACCCGCAGGATTTCATACTCACCGAAGAGCTTAAAAAGAAAGCCAAAATCATCACCTCATAAAAGTGAAGACCCTGCCGCCCGCGCAGAAAAAACAATGAAACCGCAGAGGGCACAGGGGGAAACACCAGAAATTCAGGTAATATCTCAACCATTCCTTTTTGATATCATTGTAAAATTGCATGATATTGGGGCATAATATTCAAGAAAATATCAAGAATAAAAATTGATTTTATATGACAGGCTTGATAATAGGTATGATATACAGAAACTATACAATAACTTGTTGGCTGAATGAGAAATGAATGAGACCTGTGCAATCTGTGGCTGCCGACTCCATAGGAACAAAAACACATATGCATCTCCGACTCCTGAAGGCCGGTCACACGCGTCAAAACACCATCATATCCCTGAAAGGTTTTTCGGACGTTCAATGAATCGCCGAGGCACCCAAAGAGGCAAAATCTTCGAGAAATGCCCTTGGGGTTACGAACGGGAGACTGCGGTCTTTTGTTACGACTGCCATGAAGAATTGCTCCACAATCCAGTGCTCCTGCCCGAAGATGTCAAAAAGTTTGCAGACATCGTCCGGAGCAGAGGACTTGCTGAGGACAATAAGGCTGAGTCCCGAGAAAAGATAGCTGGAAGGATCAAATTGTTCCATGAAATCATACAACGTGGACTCGAACAATTAGAAAAGGAACACAGCCAACACTTCAGTTAAGCGGACGGGCATGGAACGGGGTTTGATTTTTCTGGCAGGCCGGTGGCCGCCCGCCGCTTACTTTTGAGTTATGCATAGATGAATAAAGGATATGGCTTGTGTCTCTGGCGTTGATTAAAAGACAGATAGCTCAATTTCTGCAGACAGATACACTAGAAGTGATGGCCATTAGAGGGGCATGGGGTGTTGGTAAAACTTTTGCGTGGAATAAGTACCTAAATGAGGCAAAACACAATAATAGAATAGCACTAGACAATTACTCATATGTCTCCCTTTTCGGCCTTAATTCCATGGATGAACTTAAACTTTCAATATTCATGGATGCTATTCATAAGAAGAATATTGATGTAAGATGCTTTTAGTGGACACCAAAGTTGAAGTAAAATACTGAAAGACGGAGGTGTCACAATGGAAAGGATTCCCAATGCGTTCTATACAAAGGAGCTTCGCGAGGAAGCAGTCAAGTTGGTAACAGAGGGCGGATTAAATATACCAGAGGCGGGGCGCAGATTATCAATTGTCCCCTCAACGCTCCGGTACTGGGTCAAGGCGAGCAGGGAGGGTAAGCTTAAGGACGTCGGCAATAAACAGAAGCCCCTTACCGAGATAGAGAAGGACCTCGCCCGGGTAAAACGTGAACTGGCTCAGGTAAAGATGGAGCGGGATTTCTTAAAAAAAGCGGCAGCGTACTTTGCCAGGGAGCCGCAGTCAGGTACGCGATGATGAAGAGAATGCGACTCCACTATTCGATACCGTTTATGTGCCGTATGTTGAGCCTGTCCTCAAGCGGCTATTACGCATGGCTTGCTCGTAAACCTTCACACCATGCCCGGGAAGAGATAAGGTTGGAAGTAGAGATAAAAGCCGCACACAAAAGGACCCGTGAGACCTGTGGGCCTGAAAGGTTGCAGCATGACCTTTCAGCACATGGCATAAAAGTAGGAATCTGCCGGATCAGACGGATCAGGAAAAAGCTCGGGATACGCTGTAAACAGACAAAGAAATTTAAGGCCACAACAGACTCGAAACATACATTGCCCGTAGCAGAGAACCTGCTCAATCAACAGTTCACAGCACCTGCACCGGGCAGAGTGTGGGTCAGCGACATCACGTATATACCTACCGAAGAAGGCTGGCTCTATCTTGCAGCTCACAAGGATCTCTTTACCGGCGAGGTTGTCGGATATGCAATGAGCCCCAGGATGACGAAAAACCTTGTCATGCAGTCTCTCTTCCGGGCAGTGGCAGCCAAACGACCGGGACCTGGTCTGATTCATCACTCGGATCGAGGGAGTCAGTACTGTTCGTATGAATACCGGAAGGTGCTGAAGCAGTTCGGTATGAAGGCATCGATGAGCCGGAAAGGCAACTGTTACGATAATGCTCCCATGGAGAGCTTCTGGGGAACACTCAAGAACGAGCTTATCCATCACCGTCGCTATAAAACAAGACAGGAGGCAATAAAGGAGATTACCGAACACATCGAGGTCTTTTACAATAGGCAACGGCTGCAGGCAAGACTCGGTTATCTATCCCCTGTTGTATATGAGAGGCTATTCTATGAGAAAAAGGCATCGGCATAAAGATATTTCGTGTCCACTATTGACATCAGGGGTCATATTGGCATTACGCAAGACATAGCAAGTATCAAGTCAGCAGATAAAATACTCTCCTCTCTAAGCAGAAAAGCCATAGAATTATTTAGAGGACTACCCTATTCAAAAAACTTTTGGCCTACCATTCAATCTTTATCTTTTTATTCGATTAGAAATTCAATTATCTGCCTTGACGATTTTGAACGTAAAGGGAAATTACTCGACGCACAAGATATAATGGGCTTGATTGCCTTCCTAAAGGAACAAAAGAAATGCAAAGTGATTTTAATACTAAACGATGAATCATTAGAGAACGCCGCATTAATCGATTACAAAAAATATCGGGAGAAGGTAATCGATATAGAGTTGGTATTCAATCCAAGTGCATCTGAGTGTGCTGAAATTGCTTTATCAAATGATGCACCATCCCTCAAATTAAAACAATTTATCGAGAATCTCGTGTAAGAATGGGGACGCTGGTAAAAAAATAAGTTGACAAAGGAAAGCGTAAATGCGAAATAGATCCCATGCCAAGACAAGCCCGCCTTGACGCACCCGGTGTCCTGCATCACATCATGATCCGTGGAATCGAGCGTCGAAAGATATTCATAAATGATAGGGATCGGGAGGATATGATCGAGCGGCTGGCTAAACTCTTGCTTGAGACCCAAACGGCCTGTTACGCATGGGTGTTCATCCCGAATCATGCCCATTTTCTTGTCCGAACGGGTCTGACACCTCTTGCCACGGTGATGAGAAGGCTCCTCACGGGTTACGCCGTCAGTTTTAATCGCCGCCACAAGCGCCACGGCCAGCTGTTTCAGAATCGTTACAAATCCATTGTCTGCCAGGAAGATGCCTATCTGAAGGAACTTGTCCGGTATATTCACCTGAACCCGGTCTGTGCCGGCATTGTTTCCGGGCTTAAAGAACTGAATAGATACCCATATTGCGGGCATAGCGCACTGATGGGCAGAAAAAAGAGGCCGTGGCAGGATGTGGACTATGTTCTAGGATATTTTGGGAGAACGACCAATGGGGCAAGAAAGGCGTATCTGAACTACGTGGAGGCAGGAATTGGCCAGGGTCGTCAGGATGAACTGACAGGCGGGGGATTAATTCGAAGTGTTGGAGGTTGGTCGGAGGTAAAGAGGCTGAGACACCAGGGGCAGGACCATGTGATGAGCGATGAGCGGATTTTAGGCGATTCGGGGTTTGTAGAGGAGGTGATCTCCCAGGCCGACGAAAAGTACGAGCGTCATTACGAATTGAAACGTCGCGGGTATGACCTTGATCGGATTGCCAAAAGGGTCGCCGAAATCTACGGGATGGAACCGCATGAAATATTTTTCAAGGGTAAGCAGCAACGAAAAGTGAAGGCAAGAAGTCTTTTCTGCTTTTGGGCAGTCAGTGAGTTGGGGATGCCGCTTAGAGAACTGGCCCGGCGGTTGGAAATGAGCTCCCCTGGCGTGGGGTTCTCGGTCGAAAGGGGAGAAACCATTGCCCGCGAAAATGGGTTGCAATTAATCGAATAAGGTTTTGTTACTTTTTTACCAGCGTCCCCATGTACCATGTACCCCCTACGTACCCCCCATTGCCGCCCTACCTTTTAGTCCAGTCTCTCTCCCGCTTTAATCAAGGCTTATAAGACTTATGACGATAAGATATAAGAAGGGACTTTTTTTACTTTTCTATAGAGGATCAAAACGCCAGTTCAATAATGAAGTGCAACACTTGGGAAAGCAGAAAGGAAGATGCTA
>JASEGX010000177.1:0-2762 GCA_030017815.1 Thermodesulfobacteriota bacterium
CGGCGCTGCAGAGCCATTACAGGATGGTTCGCGCCTTCAAGAAAGATCCCGTGGGTGCGACAATCCGCGCCCTGCTTTACATCACGCTGCCGACGATTCTCCTGTACCTGCTCAACCGCAAGAACCCGTGGTATCATGAGCTCCCCTGGTGGAGAAAGGATGGTTTTTGGAACATTCCTATTCCATGGGGGGAACATGACGCAGAAGGGAATCCCAAACAGTTTATTCCTTTGCCGATCCCCTTTTTGCTTGGATACCTGTTCAAGTCTTTCCCGGAACGGGTGATGGCGGCCATCGACCAGGATGACCCCCATGCCTGGGACGAATTCGGCATCAACCTGTGGAAGATGGTTACGCCGAACTATATCCCGGCTATGCTCCTACCCTTCATCGAGAATTGGGCCAACCTCTCCACCTTCACCGACAGGCCCATTGTCCCCGAGCGGGAGCTGTACGTCGAGCCGTGGATGCAGTACGGCCCCTACACGTCGGAAACAAGTAAACTCCTGGGGCGGGCTTTTAACCTCAGTCCCCGCAGGATCGACAACTTCATTTATTCTTACACGGCCGGCCTTGGGCGGCTGGGCGTCGAAGGTGTGGACAAGGCGCTGGAATGGGTAGGGTTGGCCGATAAAACGCCAAAGGCCGCGGAAGGAGCCAAGGGTATCCCGATTCTCGGAGAGTTTATCGCGGAGCCCGGTTATGGCGGTACGGCTACGATAGACCGTTTCTACAAGGATTACTACGAGACGCAGCGGCTGTATAACACGGTTAAGGCCATGTATGAGAGAAAGATGCCGGCGCCTGACTTAAATGAACGGCAGCTTTGGCTGCTCTCCGTGTGGGAGGAAATGAAGGGCCTTGAGTCGGAGTTAAGAAAACTGCGCGCTCTTGTCCGCGAGGTTCATATTGACACGGAGTTAACGCCGGAAGAGAAGGCGAAGGTGATCGACAGGATACAGCTGCAGATGCTGAATTACACAAGACAGGCTTACGGCAAAGCGCCAATTCCGGAGTAAAAAGACAGCATAAAGGGGGCGGTGCCAATGTGGGAGCAGGTATTTAAGATCGCTTTGACTCAGGGAATATGGGCGGCATTGTTTGTGGCGCTCTTGATCTTTGTGCTGCGGGAGAACAACAAAAGGGAGATACGGTACATCGGGATTATCGAAACACAGACAAAGGAAGGGGCAACTGCTCTTACGGCGCTGACCACAGAGGTTAGATGCGTGAAAGAAAATGTGGATGAGATCAAGGAGTGGCTCATCGTACCAAAGCGATAAAGAAAGGAGGTGAAAACAGATGGATAAGGTATTTATTCTTCTGATCCTGGCCGCCGTGGTGGAGGCCGTATGGGAAAGCGCGAAGATGGTCTGGGAAGCCGGCAAGCTGAATGTAGACAAGCTGGGCGTGCTGATCCTTGGCGTAGCAGCCTGCCTCGCCTACCGGGTGGACTTCCTGGAAATGGCCGGTGTCGGGTCCGTTCCCTATTTCGGCCAGGTGCTGTCCGGCATCCTCATCAGCCGGGGCGCCAACTTCGTGCATGACTTTATCGGCGGCGCGGAGAATTTGCGGGTGCGGGGAGTAAAAGACTCGGAGGCGGGGGCGTAAGCATGTTTAAAGTTCCGATCATTGAGGACTTCATCCCGAAGGGCAGGAAAAACCGACCTGGGATCATCGTCCCCAAGCGGTACTGTACAATCCATATCACGGACAACTTCAACCGGGGAGCTGACGCAATTTCTCACGGTAATTATCTAAAAAGAACGGCAGCAGCACAGAAGCCGGTATCCTGGGCCTATACCGTCGATGACAAGCGGATTGTCAAGCACCTGCCTATTGGTGAGGTGGCCTACCATGCCGGGGATGGCTACAACGGCACGGGGAACAGGGAAAGTATCGGCGTAGAAATCTGCTGCCACAAGGGGATAGATCAGGCTAAGGCATACAGGAACGCGGCCTGGCTGGTCGCCCACCTGCAAGCGGAAGTGCCTACCCTGTTACCCTTCCCCGAGAATATACGGCCGGGCAATATCGCCGGTGGCGTCGCGCAGCACAACCGTTGGAACGGGAAAAACTGTCCTTCGCTGCTGCGGAAAACTCCGAACGGCTGGACGGACTTCCTGGAGCAGGTAGAAGAATTTTTGGAGAGTGAGAAAATGGACGTATCATTGCCGTATTTCAAGTTCCTGGACATCATGGCCACGGCCCCGCCGCCGATTCCTTACGGTGTGAAGATGATCGCTGCCGAGCTGGAATGGCCGGAGACCAAAGGGAAAGGCGTTAAAGTGTGTGCCCTGGACACCGGAAAGCCGAACCACCCGGATATTAAAGTCGCCGGCGCGGTGGACTTTACCGGGACCGGCCTGGACGACAAGCACGGGCACAGTACCCATGTCTGCGGGATTATCGCTGCTAATGGTAAAATTAAGGGCGTGGCGCCGGAATGCGAATTGTATTCAGCCAAGGTCTTGAACGACAAGGGCCAGGGCAGCTATGTGTGGGTGACCCAAGCGGTCCGTTGGTGCATCGAGAATAAAATGGACGTGATCTCCATGTCCCTGGGCGGCAGCAAGCCTGCGGACGATACCCTGCACAGTGCTCTTCGTGACGCTTATGCTGCGGGGATTACCATTGTGGTGGCGGCGGGAAACCTGGGCGAGTTTGGAAAGGACACGGTGCTTTACCCCGCGGTCTATGAGGAGTGTCTGGCCACAACCGCCGTGGATATGGAGAAGAAGCGGCCGGAGTTTTCTTCGCAA
>JASEGX010000177.1:2772-5033 GCA_030017815.1 Thermodesulfobacteriota bacterium
AACTGGCGGCGGCTGGTGTGGACATATGGTCAACCTACCTGGGCGGTAATTACGCGCAGTTCTGCGGCACGTCCATCGCCTGCCCGCACATCACCGGCGCGGTGGCTATTATGATCGCCAAGCGGAGGATCAGAAAATTGCCGGTGAAGCCGGACCTGATCCGCGACTCCATGGCGGTCTATGCGGAGGATCTTCCCCCTGCTGGACGGGACGAGCTGCATGGCTTCGGGGTGTTTGCCTTCGGGCGTGTGGGAGGTTCCGACCGGCCGGCCATTGACCTGCGTTTCGAGATCGGGGAAACAACGTATTGGAAGAACGGCGTGGTAAAGCAGGCGTATATCGCTCCCCGGATCGTGGACGACCGGACACTGGTCGGGCTTCGGGATGTCGGAGAAGCGCTGGAATGCCAGGTGGACTGGGTGAGGCCGTATGTGTATATTAAATCTTTATGACCTGTTTATACCTCACAGGGACATATATTTATTTTAACAGCACCAATATACCTCTCAGGAGCGCATATTTGACTTCTGCGGGGAGGAACGCTCCATAAGGTGGATACACTTAGTATAGGGTCTCCCTCTCAAAAACGGACGGATAGCGCCACGATTTGAGCCGGTTTTGTGCAGCCGGTAGGTTTTGCAGAGAAATTTTTTTTAACGCCGCCTATACCTGATGAGGATAATAATATAATTTGACAAGCTGTGATATCCTTTGCTAGAATAATGGTAGTAGTAATCTCCTTAATAATCCTGGGGCAGCCAAACTTCCTCCATCTACCTACCCCCTTAAAAAGACCCCGCGTTTGGGCAGCGCAGGGTCTTTTTGTTTCCATAAGGAGGAAAAAAGCAATATATGGCGAAAAAAGATAAGGATAAGTTTTTTAGATATAGCAAAAAGCTGGGTTGGTGAGTAACCGGAAAGCAACGACCAAGGCGTTTAGGAAGTTTTCAAATGAATCAGTGGACTTCTTTACCTAATCCGATGACTTGCAGAAAGGAGAGAATATATTGGGCAGTAAAGATCCCCCCCTAAGGAAGGACCGCCCAACCCTGTTTGATACAATTGACTTTACAGATAAAAAAAATATATTTTGCGACCGAGCTGATCTCAATAATGAAAGTACTGTAGAGCAACGATTTGCTCTTCGACTTTTGAGTGACCTTGGTTATAAGGATGCAGAAATAAAGTCAAAAGACCAGATATCACCAATGATGATTTCTTTGGGCAGGAAAAAGATACCTTATCGTCCGGATTTTCAGGTGCTTATAGGAAAGCGTGTAGGCTGGGTTTTAGATGCAAAGGCAACGACTGAACAACTCGGAAAGTGGGTTGGTCAGTGTGCAAGTTATTGCTTTGAGATTAATAAAGACCGTGAAGAAAAGCACCGAACTAAATATTTCATGCTTACAAACGGAATTACAACCAGAGTATATATGTGGGATAGTAATAAACCTATTTTAGAGTTAGCATTCTCTGATTTTCAATATGGTAATCCTCTCTATGAGGAATTACGGAGGTTGCTAAGTAAATCATCTTTTGGCCGTGGTCGTGACATACGGATAACAAAAAAGTTTGATTTTCAAAAACCTTCAATGCAACGAGTAAGGCAATTATTTACAGATTGTCACGCTAAAATCTGGAAGATGGATAAGCGGAGCCCAGCCTCTGCTTTTAGTGAATTTATTAAGCTGATGTTTGTTAAGCTCTATGAAGATAGAGAGTTGCGCGCGAATCCAGTGTCGGCTGAATTTGTAGAGAAGGGTTTGCCATTACCAGCAGAAGCTGTAACGTTTTCGGTTAGATGGATTGAAGCACGAGAAAAAGAAACGGACAATCCTGTTGATGCAATCTTGTTTACCCGCTTACGAAAAGCCATCGAGGATGAAATCAGGATAAATAAGAAAAAGCGCGTATTTAATCCTAATGAGCGTATAGAACTGCGCCCGTCTACGGTCAAAGAAGTTGTCCGACGCATGGAGCACCATGACTTGTTTGGCATAGATGAGGACCTCAACGGCAGGCTTTTCGAGAGTTTTCTGACGGCAACGATGCGTGGTCGTGAGTTGGGTCAGTTTTTCACTCCCCGCAGTATAGTTAAGTTAATGACTGAGTTAGCAGATTTGAAAGCCGGGCGGGATCATATTGATGCAGTGTTGGATGCCTGTTGCGGCACCGGAGGCTTTCTCATAGAAGCTCTTACCGAAATGCGTAACAAAATTAGAAACAATGCGAGTTTAACATCTAAAGAAAAGAAGGATCTT
>JASEGX010000007.1 GCA_030017815.1 Thermodesulfobacteriota bacterium
TCCAGCGCCTGCGCGACGGGGGAATTCAGGTGGTCGAATTCAATCCGATAAATCCACTGAATGCCCGGGAGAATTGGGGACTGACACACCGGGACCACCGCAAAATTTTGATCGTTGACGGCAAAGTCGCCATTATCGGGGGCATCAACATCAGCAAGGTTTATTCGAGCAGTCCTTTCAGAAGGAAACAAAATGAAAAGGCGCCAATCCACTGGCGTGACACAGACATTCAAATTGAAGGCCCGGCCGTCGCTGAATTCCAAAAACTTTTTCTTGATACGTGGCAGACACAGAAAGGGGCTAAACTCTCAGAACGGAACTATTTCCCTGAACTGAAAGAAGAGGGTGCTGCCCTGGCGCGAGTGGTCGGCAGCACCCCGGGGCAGACCAACAGGATACCTTTTATTATGTATGTGTCGGCCATCACTTTTGCAGAGCATTCGATTCACATGACGAATTCCTATTTTATCCCTGACGACCAGATAGTAAAGGCCCTTACTGATGCTGCCGGGCGGGGAGTTGACGTAAAGATCATTCTCCCCGGTACCACCGATTCTCAGATGGCATTATATGCACAGCGGTATCATTATTCCGGGCTTTTGAAGTCGGGAGTGAAGTTATACGAGCGCAGTACTTCCCTGCTGCACGCGAAAACCGCTGTGGTTGACAAGGTCTGGTCAACAGTCGGTTCAACCAACATGGACTCCCAGAGCTTATTACACAATGACGAGGTGAATGCGGTTATCCTGAGTCAAGAATTTGCCGTCGAAATGGAAAAGATGTTTGTCAGTGACCTTGCGGATTCCAGGCAGATTCACTGGGACGAATGGAAAAAAAGACCTTTATTGCCCAGGATCAGGGCGTGGTTTGTGAATTTATTTATCCGATGGTTGTAACCTGTCGTCAACGGTGGGTTCATTACGGTGGGAGTGAGTCATGTGAATCCGATGCATAAGATCAGGTTCGAGTATCCGGATTTACGTTCGTGTTGAACGTGCACAGCTTTTGGCCCATCCATTTTCCTCTTGAATCGGAGACACCAATTCTTGTTGCCATGTAGGGTGGGCTGGATATCTACCCCGGAGAGATATCAGCTAATGGAAAAAAATGGCTCCTGAATCTGTTGGCCACGGCAGATCGGACATTTGCCGGGTTTACTCATTCGCTCCCTCTTTTTGAACTCAAAGCCGCACCTTTTACATGTGGCAGGGATTATGAGCAACTGCTCGCCGCTTTTCTGAGTTGCCATCCGGATATGCTCCAGATGGTAAACAACCTCTTTTTCAGAAATCCTTACCTCTGCCGATATCTCCCGCGCTGAGAGGGTTCGCCCCCTGAGAACAGAAATCATTTCCTGCCGGATGGTGTCATGCTTTTCCGGCGGGACAAAAGGTTCTTTTGGTCTTGTTTTCATTTGAGCAACATTACGCCTGGAACGCCTAAAAACTCACATATGTTCTTAACATACCCAAGATATTCTAGAAAGAAGGGAAATGATTGAGCCGCCGATAAATTTGGCGAGGAGATCCTGGCCAGGATCAAATAAAAAGGCTACATCCCATGAACCGGCCTGATCCGCACGGCGCAGATCTTATACTCGGGTATCTTGGAGACCGGGTCAACCCCGGGATTGGTAAGGAGGTTGGCGGCGGCCTCCCGGAAGTGGAAAGGGAGGAACACCGTACCCCGCTGGCACATCTCCGTAAGCGCCACCCGCACCGTTATGTCACCCCGCCTTGAGGCAATACGGACCGGAGAATGGTCATCAATGTTCAGGGCAAAGGCGTCAACGGGGTTCATTTCTACCATAACCTCCGGGTACATCTTGTTTAAACCTTCAGCCCGGCGGCTCATGGTACCGCTATTGTAGTGATAAAGCACCCGTCCGGTAGAGAGTAAAAAAGGATAATCGTCATCCGGCGTCTCGCTGGCCGGGATCACTTCCAGCGCATGAAATAGCCCTTTCCCGCGGGTAAAACCATTGCAATGCAAGACCGGCGTACCGGGATGATCCAACGCCGGACAAGGCCACTGAATCCCTGTCTCTTCCAGACGATCGTAATAAATGCCCCCATAGATGGGCGTTAGGCTGGCTATTTCCTCCATGATCTCTTCCGCTGACTGATAAGACATCTCGTATCCCATCTTTGCCGAAAGGTCGCAGATAATTTTCCAATCCGCTCTGCTTTGCCCCGGAGGTAAAAAGGCCCGTCTGACCCTCTGTACACGTCTCTCCGTATTGGTAAAAGTACCCTCTTTCTCTGCGTAACTTGCCGCCGGCAAAACCACATCGGCCAGCCTGGCCGTCTGGGTAAGAAAGATATCCTGCACCACGAGGAATTCAAGTTTCTCCAGGGCCGACCGGACGTGATTAATATCCGGGTCGCTTATCATGGGGTTCTCACCCATAATGTAAAGACCCTTTATCTTCCCCTCGCCGGCCTGTTTTATCATCTCCGTGGCCGTAAGGCCGGGTTCCCCGGGCAGCCGGGCATCCCAGGCCTCTTCAAATTTCCGCCTGACGGCTGCATCGGCAACACTTTGATATCCGGGGAGCACGTTAGGCAAGGCCCCCATATCACAAGCGCCCTGGACATTATTCTGCCCGCGCAGCGGATTCACCCCACCCCCTTCGATCCCTACATTACCGCAGAGCATGGCCAGGTTGGCAATAGCCTTTACATTGTCCGTGCCGCTCCGGTGCTGCGTAATCCCCATGCAATAGACAATGGCCGCCCGCCCCGCCTGTGCGTAGAGACGAGCGGCTTTTTTGAGGTCTCCCGCCGGTATCCCGGTGATCATCTGCACCAGTTCGGGTGTGTATTTTTCCACGGTTTGGGCAAAGGCCTCGAAGCCTTCGGTCCGCTCCCGAACGTAATCCTTATCCCACAGCCCCTCTTTAATAATGATATGGGCCAACCCATTTAACCAGGCTATATCCGTACCCGGCCGGGGCCGAAGATAAATATCCGCGTACTGCGTCATTTTGATCACGCGGGGGTCAACCACGATGAGCTTTTTACGCAACCGGGTAACCGCATTTATAATATGAAGGCTGATAATCGGGTGGTTTTCTGTGGTATTGCTGCCTGTAAGCAGGATAACGTCGGCCTTCTCCAGGTCCTGGATGGAATTGGTCATGGCCCCGCTGCCAAATGCGGCAGCCAGACCGGCTACCGTGGAGGAGTGTCAGAGCCGGGCACAGTGGTCTATATTATTCGTGCCAAAGACGGCCCGGGCCAGCTTTTGCATCAGATAGTTTTCTTCATTAGTACATTTAGCCGAGCAGAGTACCCCCAGACTCTCCGCTCCATACGCCTCTTTGAGTTCCTTAAGTCTATCGGCAATAAGCCCCAGGGCCTCATCCCAACTGCAGGCCTGAAGTTCGCCGTCCCTGCGTATCATAGGTGTAGTAAGCCGGTCCGGATGTTTGATAAAGTCATGCCCGAAGCGCCCTTTTATGCAGAGGTGTCCCTGATTAGGGATAAAACCTGGATCAGAGGTTACTTCTACCAGCTTCTCTCCCCGAATATTGAGAATCAAGTTGCAACCCGTACCGCAATAAGGGCAAACGGTTCTAATCTGCCTCAGTTCACCCGCTAGAGATTGTTCGGTTTCCTTCTTGACCAGGGCTCCGGTCGGACAATTATCGGCACAGAGGCCGCAGAACACGCAGTTATCATTAATAGTCAACGAAATCGCACGTAACTGGTCAACATTTTCCAGTTCGCCTTCTTCCAGGTTGATAGCCTCATATTCACAGACATTCTTACAACGCCGGCAGAGCACACATTTATTCCGGTCAATGGTTATGAAAGGGTGGCTGCGATCCATCTTATAGTTGAGGCGAGTGCCAATCCCGTAATGGGAAAGATCAACATTATATTGAGGGGCCTCCCGTCGAATAATGCATTTGTCCACGGCATGACACCCGCACCCCAGACACCGCTCCGCCTCTTTCACCGCCATTTCTTCAGTATAACCCGTTTCTAACTCGCCAAAGTCACCTAACAGGGTCTTGGGGTGACGTATCGGCATCTTCTGCCTGGAACGCTGGGGTACTTCTTCGAAGTTCCGCAGATCGACGTCTTCAAAAAACTCGCCTTTAGTGATATTAAACGGGATACGCGGCGACTCTATTCTCCGTTCGGTCAAGTACGTATGGATAGCATCGGCTGCCTTCCGCCCCTGCGCTATAGCTTCGATAACCGTGCGCGGTCCGCTGACCGCATCGCCTCCGGCAAATATCCCCTCTAAATTGGTAACAAGAGTACTGGAGGCCGCCTCGATAGTATTCCAGCGGGTAAGCCCTAATCCTTCGGTCAGGCCCTCAGTATGGCATTTTCCGATCTCTACCAACTGGCCAATAGCCGCGATAACACTATCTACCTGCATCACACTTTCAGAGCCAGGGACGGGCACGGGACGCCTCCGGCCGCTTTGATCCGGTTCCCCCAGTTTCATCCTCTGAATTTCGAGATTAAGGGGACCATCGCCCGGAGTAATCCTGGTTGGGGCCGCCATCAGGAAAAATTTAACCCCTTCGTCCTCAGCCTCTTTGATCTCGCGGTGGCTGGCCGGCATTTCCATCCGTGATCGGCGGTAGACTATAGTCGCCTCGCTCGCCCCGATCCTGAGACAAGTACGGGCGGCGTCAATGGCGGTATTGCCCCCACCGATTATAGCCACCCTCGACCCTACCTGAACCTTCTCACCTTCGGCAAACTTGCGGAGAAAATCAATACCGGAAAAGACTCCGGGACTATCTTCACCTGCGATGCCCATGGGACGGCTCTTCCATGCCCCTATACCGATGAATATGGACTCGAATCCTTCCTGTTTCAGGCTCTCCAGGGTAAAATCCTTACCCCATTTCCGGCCGGTCCTGGCCTCAACGCCCAGGTCAAGGATAAATTGTATCTCGGCGTCCAATATTTTCTTAGGCAAGCGGTATTCCGGGATGCCGTAACGAAGCATTCCGCCCAATGCAGGCATGGCTTCGAATATGGTCACATGGTGTCCCTTGCGGGCCAGATAGTATGCAGCGGCAAGTCCGGCCGGCCCAGCACCGATCACGGCTACCCGGTGATCGGTGAGGGGTCGTTGAGGTACAGGAATGGACTCCTTGTGCGCAAGTCCATAGTCGGCTGCAAACCTCTTCAGATGATTTATCGCCACACTGCCATCTACAAGGTTGCGGCGGCAACGAGACTCACAAAATCGTGGGCAGACCCGCCCTACCGAAAGGGGCAAGGGATTTTTCTCCTTGATGAGTTCTAAGGCCTCAAGGTATCTTCCGGCCGCAATATGGGCGATATACCCCTGGATATCAATATTGGCGGGGCAATCGAGAGAACATGGCGCTATGCAGTCGCCATAATGTTCAGAAAACAGGAGTTCCAGGATGACCTGGCGGGCGGTCTTTACTTTTTCGGTATTGGTGGCTACCACCATGCCCTCAGAGACCGGCGTGGCACAGGAAGCGATGAGTTTGTTTTTACCTTCGACCTCCACGACACACAGACGGCAGGAGGCCGGGGGGTTTTTGAATTGGGGTAGGTAGCAAAGGGTGGGGATGTGGATGGCAGCCCTCCGGGCTGCCTCCAGGATGGTGGTTCCTTTCTCGACAGTTACTTTTCGGCTATCAATAGTTAAGGTTACTTCAGGCATTAACTTAGGTAAACCTTTATGAACTGTATATTACACCGCAAGAACGCAGAGCATACAGAGTATCAAAAAAATTTTTAATAACACGGCTTACAGCGGTCAGCATCAGCTTAAGAAATTTGCTCATAACTGAGCCTCTTGCAAAACTGTTTGTCATCCCCGAATGTTTCTATCGGGGATATGGTTTTTCAAGCAGTTAGAACCAGATTCCCGCTCAGAATCGCTGCGGGAATGACAGAATTGGGACTTTTGCAAGAGCCTCAACTGAAAGCTAATAAGCTGATATTAAGCCTTTCCTCTTCATTCATCTCCGCGGCCTCTGCGAACTCTGCGGTGAATAAATTTTACACAGTCAGCCAGGAGTGAGAATAGAGCGTCTTTCCCATAAGAACCCGCGCCGTCTTATAGTACTCAAGTTCTTTTGGACCAAGATCCTTGGAGTCAGGCTCATTTCCGTCCATCATGCCATGTACGAGATTGACTATTTCAATCATTCCACCCTTGGCGATAGTCAGCAACTCTTCATCATAACCGTCCACGATGGCCGAATATATCCCGTACTTCATGAGCATGATGAGATAGCAACGGTTGATATAATTTCTCAGATCATGCGGGGTCCCGTTAGAGATATTAGAAAGGCCGACAATGGATTTGGCGCCCGGGGCGATCTCCAGGAGCATGGACATAAATTCCAGCCCGGCCAGCACCTGGTTGATATCCATGCTTATTGGAGTGGCTATGGGATCGATCCATATCTTTTCCGTAGTGATACCGGCTTCGTTGGCCTTATAGACAATGTCCACGCAGTGCGCGGCCCGTTCATTGGCATCTCTGGGCATACCTTCCTGACTCCAGAGAAGGCCGATCATATCGGCATTGTACTTCACCGCCATGGGCAAAAGGGCCTCCAGCCGTTCCGGCTGCAAGGAAATTGAGTTTATAAGGGATACTCCTGAATTGGCCTTGAGACCGGCCTCGATAGCGACTGGATTGCTGGTATCCAGGGAAAGGGGTAAGTCCGTCACCTCCCGTACGGTCTTAACCAGCCAATCCATGGTCTCATCCCCGCCCTTACGGGCCGGACCGATGTTGAGATCAAGATAATCCGCCCCGGCTTTAATAAGCTCCCGGGCCATATCCTGGATCGGCTTGGCATCGCGTCCCTTTATAGCCGCGCCGATGGTCTTCGACATAATATTGATGTTTTCCGCCACACAAACAACCATAAAACCCTCCAACAAAATTGAGATATTGAATACCTTTTAACCGAAATTTCCGCCTCAGACAAGCTGAAACAAATTCGAAATCCGAAGCACGAAATCCGAAACAATATCGAATCACCAAAATGAAAAATTCAAAACGAATTAGCTCCGCCGCAATTTGGGACATTATTGAATTTGAACATTCGGATTTGTTTTGAGTTTCGATATTCGAATTTCGGATTTAAGCCACCGCACTCTGCAACTGGAACCCTGGAAGTCGGACCATTTCAAAGCGCTAAAGTGATACAACAAATTTAATATCATGCACTCCACTGCTTAAGATACGCCGGCAGGTGAGCCGCCTCCCGGGGGCCAACCAATATCTGCCAATCCGGCAGTTCTTCTTCCAGTTCACCGCTCATGCCCGCGAGGTAACCAGGAATAACCAGCTTACGGTGTTTCACCCGATCGGCTATGCCGGACTTCTTGACAAACATGGCCACGGTGTCAGCGGCAAACTTACCTGCTGCCCATGCCGTAAGGACGGACAGACCTTCTGTGTCTTTGATCAGCAGCCAGGCCGGCACCCGGCTCGATTCTACTTCGCCGGAAACGATAAAGTAGGTCAAAGAGAAATTGGATGTAATCAAAACCGGCGAATCTTCCCTGGGGCCTCCGATCTCATAGACCTTTTCCTCGACGGCCATAGGACGCTGCGGGTCGGTATAGATATTCAAGCTGTCCAGAAGAAGCGGGAACACGTTATGGCCCTCCATCTCCGAAAGGACAATGATGCCCGCATACTTGGCAATGAGTAGAGAAGCGATTAAGGCTTCCTTCATCTTGCTGTCCGTCAACTGGCCAGGGAAGGTGATAGTGGGGAACCCCAGTTGTTTAACCTTCTTGACTAAGGCCGAACGCCGAATGCCTACCTGATCCTCCAGGGCCTTCTTAACATTCACCGGCTGACTATCTATCACCAGGTCTTTAAGCCCCATCCCCATAAGCTTATCTGTAATAGCCATGACCTCATCCAGGCCGGAGCCCTTTACCGCCAGAGGACAAGCGGCCTCTTTGGCCAGGTTGCCCATAGCCTCTGCCGTATCCTTGGTTGCTGCATAGATAAGAGGCTTTTTGTCCTTGCAAATCTTCAAAGCCTCGGCCATTACCTCCGGCTTATCGCTCATCAGGATGATACCGGCATCTATTTGATCAATCACTCGCTTTACAAAAGCGGCAAACTTACCGGCGTCTCCGGATTCTTCTTTGAGGGCCAGCATCTGCGGACGCAGGATCAATCCCACCCGTTCAAATTCCAGGTCTTTAAATTTAGAAAGCTTTTCATTTACTACGGAATCATCCATGGTATCGGAAAGCATGAGGGCCAGGCCCGGAGGGTTCTCAAACCTCTTCTCATGCCTGAACATCACCGTCTCACCGCCCAGCTTAACCGCACGATCGCCCGTACCAATAGTCAAGGTGCGAATAGGCGGCGCTGAGGCCTCGTCAATCTCTGCCCTAACCTCATCTGAGACATAAGGACAAGCAGACAATTCAGCCTGACCGGTAGCCAGTTTCATGGCAAAGGCCAGACAGGTAGGAACCCCGCATTCGCCACAGTTTGTCTTAGGTAATTTCTTAAATATCTCTATACCACTTAATGCCATTTCCGAATCTCCTTTCTATATTCTACTGGGACGCAGATTTTCGCCGATACCCGCAGAAAATTCGAAATTTAAAAAGTAAAATCTGCGTTTATCTGCGTCCTATACCGTAAAATTAAAGTATAGATTCCATAGTGAGTGCCGGATGTCCAGCCTCTTCCAGGAAGGGGAGAATCTCTTCTTCCGTCGTCCCCTTCGTATCATCAGCAATTATATCAAAGAGATTTGGAATCCCAAGCTCTTCTCCCCGGCTTTTCAGTTTGGCCTCCAGTTCCTTCTTCAACATCTGCGGCATCCACACAACACGCTTCAACCCGCCCTCGGCCAGGAGGAACTTCCGGCTGGCAATATAGTGCTTGCTTACACCGAGGAAGCCGGGTGTAACCTCCCCGCCGCCCACCATACCGGCCAGGGTGGTAAATTTCATGCCGCAGGGGGTCATGCCCAGATAATCACGGTTCACGATCATCACCCCGTTACAAAGGGGCAAGATGGTGGCGATGCACTCAAAACAGCCACAGGCGGTCATCGGATCGTGAACCAGACTATAGGCACTGGCGGTCTGGAACTTCTGACGGGAGGCCTTAAAGATAAATTCATCCGTGCCCTTCCATTTGCCAAGGACCGGATCTATACATTCCCCCTTGACAATAGGTTGATTAGGACCGGTAGGGTTGATCTCATACGACGCCTTGCCATCGAGCCAGTTATAAGCGCCGCACATCCCGGTTCGCTCCGGGGTAATGATGCAGACATGGCTAGGGGCAAAGGACTGACACAGGGTACAGGAATAGAATGTCTCTTCCGTCTCGTCAGTCATGCGATCGACTCTCTTGTCGCGTGCCTCATATACCTTCCGTGCCAACGCCAGTACTTCGTCCACCTTGGCTTCTTCAGTGTATATCTTGACCTGCACCTTGTCGCAGATAGCACCGAATTCCTGGTGGTACTTGGCATGTATTATCGTTCCCAGGTGCTTTAGCCGGAACCCCTTCTCCACGGCTGCCTTTCCAACGCGAAGCCACATGATGGCGCGCTGCCCGATGTGCATGATGCCTTCAGCGTAGTTGACCAGATGGTGGATCTGCCTCTCCAGGATAGGCTCAAAGTCTTCCTGCATCTGGCGTCCCGCCACTTCTATGAGCATGGCGAAGGGAAGCTTCGAACCATCCTTGATCTGGTCCAGATCCGGACCGATCATCTCCACATGACCGTCTTCCACCTCATCCAGGTCACGGCTAACCGTGAGCTCCACACCTTTTGTCTTTCCCCCGCCGCATTCCAGGTAAAGATCGTCCTTCCTGATTCGTTCACCTTCAAAGGCCGGGCCGTAGGATACCGGTATGTCTATCTTAGACACGGTAACCTTCAAACCCCTCACTTCGACGGCCCGCTGCACAATCTCACTGTGGGGCACGTTGCTGACCACGTGTTCGTATGTGCAGATACCGGTGGGCAAGATCTCGGGTATCGGCGTATCGGCTATGACCGGGAAGCCCCAGTTAATAGCTCCCGCCGCATTGGCATACCATTCGTCGGACACCGGTCCCAAGGGCATGGCAAAGGCGAAGATACGATTCTTGTTGTAGAGGAGATTGCCGCGGAAGTCACCCGGTTTGATGCCGCCAAAGGACATGGCGGCGCGGGTTGCAAAACCCATGGCGAACACGGTGGCCGTGTAGTCAGGCCCGAAAGAGACAAGCCGTGTGGGCCAACCGATCTGTACACCCGCCTCGACCAGCTGCTCCGACATCCTCACGCCGTTATTCTCCGCGCACATGAAGACGTACAGATTCTTTTCCTGGAGCTCCTTCGCTATCTCGGCAGCGATCTCCTTGGTCGGAGGCGCACCCAGGATGGCCGCGAACCCCGGAGCCGTGCCGTCGACAAACTCTACGCCCCGCTTGCGCAGAATGATATCATCCGCGGCGCCGAGCCAGATATTGCCGCCTATCGGATCTTCCTGTTTCGTATAGAAATCCGGATATTCCAGATACCGAATGGCCTCAATAATCTCCTCGGCGAAGAAGGTGGCCATGCCGGCCTCCAGAGTCGGAGCCAGATACGGCAACCAGACCTTCTCGCTGACGAGCGGTGGAAGCAACGATCGGCATTTTTCCAGTACCGGTCTTACATCCCCCAACTTGGACACCGGTACCCCGAGAATGCCGTATATGATGGGAAGATAGTATGCGGTATTCGGAAAACCCACCGGATGGTCCGGTCCCCACTTATCCAGCACCTCCTGATACTTCTGTTCGGCTTTGTCCACAATGTTGTGAGCGCCCCTAATCGCCGCTGAGCAAATAATCTTAGACACCTTGATTCCCCCCGTTCAATAATATCTACGCTGCCAACAAATCGTTCAGCATGTCCTGAATGAGCGCAATGGATTCCGGATGCCGCATGATCAGAATATCGGCCCCGGCCGCCAAGACCAGTTGCGCAGTTATGGCCTCCATGAGCACGCCCCGCTTTGCGGGATCACCGAGCTTTGGCGCCTCGTCCCGGCTCTGTTTGGCTTCCTTGGTCTTCCATACCTCTTTGCCCAGATTACAGATCATCGGGAACTGTAACCGCTCGTCTTCCTGGGTCAGGGCCGCCATCCGGATACGCTCCATAACCGAATAGCCATATTCGAGGCCATATCCAAGGGCTCCGGTAGTCGGATCGATGAGGATGCGGCCGTCCGGCACGCCCAGATTGCCAAGCAGGATATTTAGCTGCTTGGCCAGGTTAATGTCGATAGGTGTTGAGGCAATAACCGTATGTTCATAGCCAATGGCTACCGCCCCGACCTGTTTATAGTTGGCCTCGGTCACCGGTCCAATCATGAGACTCCGCCCGGCGCAATCTTCGGCTATCTTTTTTAAGACTTCCGTGTCTTTCTCGGCATTATTGCACCCCCATACGATGAGCGGGACATCCACGGCTTCGGCTACCTTTTTGGTCAATGCAGCCGCCTCTTCTGCGGAGCGGTTCTCGCCGTTGGGGTCTGTACTGACCAATTGGAGGGCGATCATCTCCGCACCATAGGTATCTATGCATTTCCTGGCCCAGGCAACTGGGTCTGACGCCACATCGGCAAAAGGCTCCAGGGCCGTAGGGGCCCAGTCTTCGGGCGGGCTGTCATAAACCTCCATGGCGATGCGAGGCTTAAGGGGCATCTGGCCTTCAAAAAGATAAAAAGGATAAGAGGTCTCCCCACCTACCGTGAGGGCCTTATCCCCCTTACCGAGAACAATCTCTTTGATTTTTCCTGAATAAGAAACCTTAGGTATCTCCAACGCCATTCCTTTTCCTCCTTACATGGTTAAATAGTTAAATGGTCGAATAGTTGAATGGTTAACGGGCCTGTCCATTTGACCAATCGACTAATAAACCATTCAACCAAGTTACAGCCCTGCTTCATCCAGTACTTGCGGTACCCTTTTCTCCCAGCCGATGGCCATGATATGCACGCCGTGGCAGAGATCTTTCAGCCCTTTCACCAGTCTGGCCGCGATCTCGATACTGGTCTTGACCTTGTCTTTAGTCTCCGTCATCTCTTTTATCAGATGCTCAGGGACAAAAACGCCGGCCACGTTTTTATTCATGAAGCGGGCCATACCTGCTGATTTCAACAGGATTACACCGCCCAGAATCTTTGTCCTGTATCCCTCCACACGTTTCATAAACTTCTCAAACTGGTCCAGGTCATAAATCGCCTGGGTCTGAAAAAATTGGGCACCGGCTTTGATTTTTTTCTCCATTTTCACAATCTGTAAATCAAGTGCGGCCTCCGTATCGGCTCCAGGGTTCACCACGGCACCAGCCAAGAAACCGGTGGCCCCTTTGAGTTCGTTTCCGGCCACATCAACACCAGCACCGAGTTTACCTATCACCTCGAGCAGACTCACCGAGTCCAGATCAAATACCGGTTTAGCCTGAGGATGATCCCCGAGGGTCGGGTGATCCCCGGTAAGGGCCAGGACATTCCTGATTCCCAGCACCCAGGCGCTCAGGAGATCGGACTGGAGGGCCAGCCGGTTCCGGTCTCGGCAAGTTACCTGCAAGATGGCATCGATCTCCATATCTCTTAATAAGTGACAGACCGCCATCGAGCCCAACCGCATAACTGAACTCTGCATGTCGGTTACATTGATGCCATCTACCCGATCTTTTAAGATGGAGGCATCTTCCAGCAATGCCCCCACATCGGTGCCCTTGCCGGGACCGATCTCCGCCGTAACCAAAAAATTACCCGATTCTAAAGCCTGTCTGAAACTAATTTTGTCACCTTTTCCCTTTAGAATTTATTGCGGCTTTAACTCTTCTCTAGCCAGCCGGCCCGGACGAACAGACCAGCTTTTGATCTGTACTTCAGTCTTTAAGTAATCCAGAATTCCTAGGCGCTTGAGCCCATAGTATATCTCCTGCCAGGCGCAAGGGATATCATTGGAGACCTCACACCTGCCTTCCTGGGAACCACCGCACGGCCCATTGAGAAGGCCCTTGGCGCAGCGTGTCACCGGGCATATACCAGCCGTTCTCCACAGGATACAGTCCCCACAGGCCATACACATCTCGGTCCAGAGGCCTGATTCTTTTTCGATGCCGATGAACTGGGTATCCAGAGCCGGGAGCACGCGTTTATCCGGGAACCGCATCGCCACAGCCTGCACGCCGTTACCACAGCCGAGAGAAAGAATAGCTTCAAAGTCCCGGGTCTTTTCCTCCAGGCGTTCAATAAACTTCTCTGAACACTGTCGGGGAATCATGCCCTTTTCTAGGATTAAGTCTTCTCTGCCGGCCATCAGGCGTTCTGCCAGTTTTTCAACCTCCTCCGGTCCCCCGGCGGAACAATATGTCATACACATGCCGCACCCTACGACGTAAATCCTACTGTAAGGAGCGACCATTTTCGCTATTTCTGTCATATCTTTCTGCTTGGCAATAATCATATCGCCTCTCCGAGACTATCTTGCTGCGGGCAGTGAAATAATGAACGTGGTGCCCTTGTTTTCCTCGCTTTCCACATGGATGGTACCCTTGTAAAGATCAACTATCCTCTTCACGATAGATAGCCCCAATCCTGAACCAGCTATATTCTTGGTGGTCTCCGATCTAATACGATAGAACTTGTCAAAAATACGCTGGATATCAGCCTGGGCAATGCCGATTCCGGTATCCACTACTTTAATGCGCACGTCCTCGGCGCTCCTATAAATAGTCACCGCCACCCGCCCGCCGCCGGGCGTGTATTTGATAGAATTGCTGATTACGTTAACCAATACCGCCTCTATTGCATTCCGGTCACCGGTCACAAATGGCTGGTCAGTATCCACATGCGTTTCTATGGCAATGTTCTTCTCCTCAGCTGATATCGCCATTAATTCAACCGTACGTTGCAGGATCTCCCTCAAGTCCAGACGTTCTATCTGTTGCAAGACCTTTCCTTCCTCAATACGCCGGAAGTCCAGCAGGTCATTGACCAGGCTGATCATCCCTTTGGTCTTCTCCTTGGCCTTGCTGAGCAAGTCCTTCTGCTTGGAATTGAGATCACCGGCCAAACCGTCTACAACTACGGAAAGCTGCATCAACATGGAACTCAAGGGGGACTTGAGTTGATGGGAAACCATGAATATGAAATCATCCTTTATGTTATTCAGGCCACTGATGTGCATGACATCATGGAGCAGGGCCACGACCCCGATAAGTTCTCCGTCCCTGTTAAATACAGGGTCAATATGGACCCGCAGCCGCTTCTCGCCCACTTCCCATAAACATATTTCATGTCCCTTGGGAAGGCTATCCGGCTCCTGACCGATGGTATCAGCGAGGAGTCTTTCCAGTTCCTTATTCTTTATGACCTGTTGCTTTGGGCGTCCGAATTCGTCACACATCAAATCTAGCGCAGCGGCTGCCTTGGAATTGCAATAAACCAGACTGCCATGCAGGTCAGCGGCCAAGAGTCCGTCGGCCATGCTGTCCAAAATGGCCAGCATGCTGTCCGACACCGGCCCCTGGATGATACGTCTTTCTTTTTGCAGGCTTTCCAGCTGTCGCTTCAGATGAAACCTTTCTATGCTCCGGTTCATCTTTACCCAAAACCGCCCCGTGGTAAAAGGCTTCCGTATGCAATCGTACGCCCCGGCATGAATAGCCTCGATGGCCTCTTCGCCACAATCCGCGGACATTACTATGACCAAGATCGGGCTCTTCGCCTTTCGGAGGGTCTCCAATAAAGGCATGGCACCAAGGCGGGGGAGATCCAGGGAAAGCAGCATGATGTCGATACGGCCTGGGTTCTTTTGAATAATCCCCAATGCCTCCATACTGGTTTCAGCCGAGGCAACGTTGTAGCTGCCGCTCGTCAAGAGCTCCGTAATCTTATTCAGGACGGCAATGTTGTTTTCCACCACCAGAATGTTCGGTTTGCTCAACATGGTTCTGCCCTCATACCCTACGGATCAATAACTCTTCCACCCGTCTCACCAGCTCTGTAGAATCAACCGGCTTGGCGATATAATCATCGGCCTCGGTCATTAAACCCATTTGTTTGGTATACGTAGTTTTGAAGATGGCCTGGTCCACCGCAGTGAGGAGAATGACCGGTATCGATCTCGATTTTGGATCCGCCTTGAGAACAACGCAGACGTCATACCCGTTCATTTCAGGCATCATCACGTCCAGGATCACCAGATTCGGTTCCACCGTCCTGGCCTTTTCCAGACCCTCCTTCCCGTCATGAGCC
This sequence comes from Thermodesulfobacteriota bacterium, assembly GCA_030017815.1. Lineage (GTDB taxonomy): Bacteria > Desulfobacterota > QYQD01 > QYQD01 > QYQD01 > QYQD01. Next base: position 15,270 of record JASEGX010000007.1, read on the forward strand.
AAAATAACTTCATAGTCCCTACTCTCGAGAAGGAGCTTTACCGCTGCACAAAAGTCAACATCGTCATCAACCATTAATATTTTCTTATTCTTCACGGCCGCACCTCAATACCGGAATGACTTGTCTTTTAGCCACGAATGAACACGAATTACACGAAGCAAAACACAAGAATGTTCAAACCCCAAAGCGACTTTCAGGTAGTTCTGAAAGTCAAAATGATTTTTTTTGCTCTTTATTCGAGTTCATTCGTGTCCATTCGTGGCAACATATCCTATTTATTCAGTATCCTTCCCACACGTTCCAGCAAGACGTTGCTCTCCACTGGTTTTTCCACATAGTCGTCTATATCAAGCTGCACCCCAGTTTCCAGCTCATAACGGCGTTGGCTGACTCCTTCCCGGATGGAGCTCAATATTATAATTGGCATATGGGCATATTTGGCGCGCCTTGGATCCTTCAACGCTTTGCATACCTCAAAACCATCCATTTTCGGCATAAGCAAGTCAAGTATCAGCAGGTCCGGCCGCTCTTCTTTAAGCTTAGCCAGGCATTCCTCCCCGTTACAGGCCATAACAACCTGGTACCCGGCAGATCCGAGTATCATCTCCAGCGTTTCACGCATGTCTGGATCGTCATCCACAACCATAATCTTACTACTCGTGCCCATTTCCGCCCTCCTTTGAGCGCTCTCTGGCCTCTTAGGTCTGATACTGCAATCAAAAGCCTTCTAAACCAGCGGCCGTGGCATCAGGCCCGCCTCTTTTACAACACGAGGAACGATATCCTCCCAGGCCACAGCCATAACATGGACTCCATGAACCCCTTCAATTTCTTTTATCTGCTCGATTATTTCAATAGCGATCTTGACACCTTCTTCCTTGGCGTCTTTGGCCTGCTCCATGCGAGTCACTATTTCCTTCGGGACAGTAATGCCCGCCACGTTCTTGGCCATGTATCGTGCCATACCAACCGATTTGATGGGAATTATTCCGGCTAATATGTGTGCTTTTTTGTCAAGTCCTTGATCTCTCACCATAGCCATCCAGCGTAAGAATCTCTCCATATCAAATATGGCCTGAGTCTGAATGAAATCTACTCCCGCCTTAATTTTTTTCGCCAGTCTCCTCACCCTGAACTCAAAGGGATCAGCAAATGGATTAGCAGCAGCCCCAATAAACAAGGGAACTTCACCGGAGATGTCCTCGCCATTCAAAAACTTCTTCTCATCCCGCATTCTTTTGACTATCTGGATGAGCTGAATAGAATCAATATCATAAACCCCCTTAGCCGAGGGATGATTGCCAAATTTTTGATGATCACCAGAAAGACAGAGCATATTACGAATCCCCAGGGCTACCGCCCCCAAGATATCACTTTGGATGGCGATGCGGTTACGATCGCGTACCACCATTTGCATCACCGGGTCGATTCCCAGCCCTTTTAGCAAGGCACAACCGCTAATACTGGACATCCGCACAATAGCCGTTTGATTGTCCGTAACATTCAAGGCATCACAACAGAACTTAAGGGACTCCCCCTTGCGCCTAACTACCTCGCCCAATGTACCTTTGGGCGGCCCGCATTCAGCCGTTACGGCAAACTGACCACTGGTTAGTATCCTTTCTAAGTTGCTATTTGCCTTCATATCTTCAGATCCTCTCTTACAATCTTCCTGGGACCCCCATGAGAGCTCACACCCCAATCTTTAACCGGAAGGATCTCATCGAGCTTATCCAATTGATTAAGACCTTTTAAGCGGTCATAGATCAACTGCCACACACAGTTAATATCCGGATTTATCTCGCACTTCCCGTTTACCGATCCGCCGCAGGGACCGTTAAAAAGGCCCTTAGAACAACGGGCCACCGGGCATAACCCCCCGGTTAGATTTAATATGCAGTCTCCGCACCCCGCACAACGTTCAGACCAGACCCCCTGTTCCTCAGCCACACCATAAAATTTGGTATTCACCGCCGGAAGAGCAATGGTCTTTGGATACCTATCCGCAAGAAAGTTGACTCCCACTCCACAGGCCATAGACAAGACCGCGTCAAATTGGCCAATGGAGTCGGAAAGCTGATCAATAAATTCCGGATCACACTGTCTGACCAGTGTCCTTTCAACAAGCTCTATTGGTTCGTCTTTTTTCTTTCGACCCATGCGGATAATAGTGGCCAGTATCATAACTTCCCGCTCACTGCCAGCCGAACACACAGTTACACAGCCTTTACAGCCCAGGATCAGTATCTTTCTTAGACCGCTTATCATGGACAAGATCTCTTGAATAGGTTTTCTTTCCGCAACAATCATATTACTTTCCTCTTAAGGGACTCGGCCCCAGGGCCTTTATTTTTTCAACCATCTCTCTGGCTATATCAATAAATTTGGCCTCGTCACCCCGGGGCATGAAGAACATTTCCGTTCGCTCCGGCTCCATGCCAAGCTGCAAAAGGACATCCTTTACATACTCGGACCGCTTTTTTGCCCTCCGACTTCCCGCTCCGTTATGACACTTTTCTTCCTCGCACCCAACAACATAAACTCCGTCAGCACCTTCTTCCAACGTCCTGAGTAAATGAACTCTAGCCACACGCCCGGAGCATGAAACCTTCTCTATCTTGACATTTTCAGGGAACCCGGACTTAGTCAAGCCCTGTAAATCTCTTGCGAAATTGTAAATGGTATAATGGCAGCAAAAAGCTATAATCTCTGGTTTAAACGTATCACTCATATTACCCTCGCATTTAGAACTGTATCACCAGCAATTCGTTTATCTTCTTCAGATTCTCTCAAACGGATAGCCCTGGCCGGGCATTCAGCTACACAAATACCGCATGCCCGACACTTAGCTGGATTGATGAAGGCCACCCCCTCATCTCCAACATGAGGAGCACCAAAGGAACAAACCCGAACACAGGTCAGACACCCGACACAACGCGACTGCTCTACCACAGCCAACTTACCCATGTTCTCCAGAGTAGAAAGTTCAACGAATCCGCCTTCTAAGGCTATCTCTCGCACTGCCCCAATAACCTCACTAAACCTCACATCCTGCGGACAGACAAAAGTACAGGTCTGACAACGGGCACAGTGCCAGATTAAGACCGAGGTCAGCAGGCGATCTTTAAGGCCCAATATAGCCATGTGAATGATCTTACGCGGATCAAACTCCGGCACCGCACGGCTCACCGGACAGATACCGGTACAAGCACCACAGGCAAAACATCTCTTGATATATTCGCCTCCCGGGGTCTCGGCTATTTCCATTTTTAGCTGGGGGTAGATTTCCTTTTTGCTAATGGTCATCTCACTATTGCTCCTGCATTCTATCATTGACTTAGTCATTCGCTACCAGTAGCCAATGACCACACAACGTCTTTCTCGATCACAACGATTATGTCAAACAGATAAAACCTTCTTAGTTTACTCGGCACTACATAAGGTCCGTCTCTTCTCTATTACCAACCTTACTTTAAGGGATTCGGCCCCATTCTCTTGACCCGTTCAGTCATCTGGGTTACGGCCTCGACAAATTTATGCGGGTCAGAAGCACCGATATAAAACATCTCCAGCCGATCACCGCCAAGCCCGGTTTCCGCCAAAAGCTTTTTAGCATAGGCCACTCTCTCTGTGGCACGTAAATTACCCTCAACGAAATGACAGCTACCTATTTCACAGCCCCCGACGAAGACTGCGTCAGCACCGGCCTCAAAGGCCTTGAGAATATGCAGAATAGATACCCTACCGGTGCATGGGTATTTAACTATCCGCACCGTAGGTGGGTATTGCAACCGCTGAGAACCAGCCATATCAGCAGCCGTATACGTACAATACGTGCATATCATGGCCTCAATCTTTGGCTGAAATTCCATTATCTTATTTACTCCCTTAATTACCCTCGTTTCCGGTTGAGTCATTTGCTGCCCCATTTTGACCGTTCTTTCCCCTTATTAGCCGGCTACAGCGCTCAACTTATATAACGCACTTATTTGGGCAATATACTGTTCGTCCGTGTTATGATCAACAGTAATAGCCCCACGCGGACAAGCACTGGCACAATTACCACAACCCTGACAGGCTGCCGCATCGATAACGATGGCCCATTTTTCTTCAGCCATTTTTGGCACCTCATAAGGACAGGTGCGCACACAGGTCAGACAGAGGATACATCTTGCTTCATCAACGTGCGCTAAGGCTCCACCGATAAACATCTGCCTTCTGGATAGTATGGTACAGGCCCTCGAAACTGCCCCCTTGGCCTGGGCAATGGATTCATCGACAAACTTGGGGCCATGAACTATGCCACAGAGGAAAAACCCGGCATTAGCAAAATCGAGCGGCCTTAATTTTAAATGCGCCTCCATAAAGAAACCGTCCTGGTCAAGGGGGAGCTTAAAAATATCTGCCAATTTTCTACTGTCTGGGTAAGGCCGGATGGCTGTGCTTAACACCAGACAATCGGCTTCAAGCCCAATCTCGGTCCCCAGGTTTTGGTCATAGATATTGATTTTTAGCTTACCATTCTCCTCAACCACATGCGGTTTTCTTTCCGGTTCATAACGAATGAACCGGATACCCTCTTCACGTGCCCTCTTGTAGTAAACCTCTCTGAAGCCAAATGTCCTCATATCCCGAAACAATATATAGACATTGGCCGCGGGATTAAGCTCCTTGAATTTACGGCTGTTTTTTATGGCGTCTGTACAGCAGATCCGGCTGCAATAAGGGTGACCTTCTTCTCTGGAGCCCACACATTGGATCATAACCACATTTTTGACATTCTCGAGCTCATTCCTGCCCGCAGCCAATCGCTGCTCAAACTCCCTTTGGGTAAGCACTCTATCATCCTGGCCATACAGGTATTCTTGGGGCTTATATACCTCGCCTCCCATAGCTATAATAGCCGCCCCATAGGAAACGGAGCGCTTCTCGCCGTCTACAGAGATCGTACTGCTAAAGTTACCGACATGACCGCTGTAATCCAGTATGTTCGCCCTGGTATAGACAGTAATTAAGGGATCCCCCTTTACCTTCTGGATCAACTCACGCATATATTCGGCTGGTCTGGCCCCGTCTTCCGTATAGTGAATAAATCTGGTATTACCGCCCAGTTCCTCTGATTTTTCCACCAGGCAGGTCTGGTAGCCATTCTCGGCCAAGGCCAGGGCCGCGGTCAGGCCAGCTACGCCTCCCCCCACCACCAGGGCCTTGGGAATGACTTCAAAAGACATGTCCAGAAGAGGTTTCAGACGGGTAGCGCGGGCCACGGACATCCGTACCAGATCCTTCGCCTTTTCCGTGGCATCCTGGCCATTTGCAACATGGACCCATGAGTTTTGGTCACGAATATTGGCCATTTCAAATAGATACCTGTTAAGACCAGCCTCCCTTAAGGTCTCCTGAAAAAGGGCTTCATGGGTTCGGGGTGAGCAAGAAGCTACCACAATACGGTTGAGTTCATGATCTTCTATAGCCTTTTTTATCTCATTTTGACTGTCAGTAGAGCAGGAAAAGAGATAATCAGTAGCAAAGACAACATAGGGTAGGGACCGGGCAGATTCTGCTACCGCCTTAACGTCAATCACCCCGGCAATATTACTTCCGCAGTGACAGACAAAAACGCCGATGCGGGGCTGCTGGCCGGCCACCTGCCTTTCTTTAGGATAAACCTTCTCCTTGATCATCGTACCCCTGACATCTGCCAGAAGCGCTCCCGCTGCTCCGGCTGCGCTGCTGGCCTGAATAACGGTATTAGGGATATCCTTGGGACCTTGGAAGGCACCGCTAACAAAAATCCCCTCCCTCGAAGTAGAGACAACATCCAAAGGTCTGGTCTGGCAGAAGCCGAACTCATTCAGTTCAATATCTAGGCGCTTGGCCAGATTCTTAGCGGCTAAGCTGGGGCGAAGCCCCACGGAAAGGACGACTAAATCAAATGATTCCACCCGGATCTGACCGGGGTCACCCACATAGGTAATCTCAAGAGTTTTATCCTGTGGGTTCTCTACCACCCTGGACACCATGGACCGGATATAACGCACACCGCCTTCGGAACGGGCCCGCTCATAATATCGGTCGAAACCCTTTCCTTGGGCGCGGATATCAATATAAAAGATGGCCGTTTCTATCTCCCGGTCATGGTCCCTGGAAATCAGGGCCTGCTTGGTAGCATACATACAGCACACAGAGGAACAATATTCGCAACCCACGGTAGCGTCCCGCGAACCCACACACTGGATCCAGGCTATTTTTCGCGGTTTCCGGCCATCGGAAGGCCGCTGAATATGCCCGGAGAAGGGACCTCCTGCCGAAAGAATGCGCTCATAATCCAAACTGGTCAACACATTAGCATGGCGACCGTATCCGTATTCACCTTTTAGCCGGGCATCAAACGTCTCAAAACCAGGGGCCAGGATAACGGCGCCCGCCTCAACCTCTATGGTCTCATCCTGCTGTTCAAAATCTATGGCCTTATTGGGGCAGAACTTCTCACAGGCGCGACATCTGCCCTTCTTAAAGTAAAGGCAGTTTTCCCGGTCGATCGTATAAATAGGCGGAATAGCCTGGGCAAACGTTAGATAAATAGCCTTTCTCTTTCCCAGTCTCTGATTAAATTCATCCGCCACCTTCTTCGGACATTTACTGGCACAAATCCCGCAGCCGATACACTTCTGGGCATCCACATAACGGGCCTTTTTCCTGACCGTTACCCTGAAATCCCCCGGGCTGCCCACGACATCCTGGATTTCGGCATAGCTTATGATCTCAATGTTCGGGTTCTTGGATACCTCGATCAATTTCGGCGATAGCATGCAGGTCGAACAATCATTGGTAGGGAATGTCTTATCCAGTTGCGCCATAACGCCACCAATACTGGGCCGCTCTTCGACCAGATAGACCTTAAACCCGGAGTTAGCAGCGTCGAGGGCCGACTGTATTCCAGAGATGCCGCCGCCCACCACGACTATGGCACCACTCTTGCTATTTATATCTGCCTTTTTTTGCTCTACCATATCTTAATCCTAAACCGCCACCCCAGCCTCCGCCAATAGCCTAGTTGGGTCAACAAAATGGCGAGAAAACCAAGTATTCGCGTCCCCATGCCCCAAGGCCAAACCGATCAATTCTGTAAAGTAGAGGACAGGGAGATAGTAATCGGTTTTTAATTCACGGCCGATCCTGTCCTGGTACATATCCAAGTTGGCCTGGCACATCTGACAGGAGACTACAATACAATTAGCCCCAGCCGCGATGGCCTTCTCATACAGTTTTCTTACCAGTTGGTAGACAACATCCGGTCTGGCAATCACATGACTTGCGCCACAGCAATCCGTCTTATAAGACCAGGGAATCACTTCCGCTCCCAGGCGCTCCAAGATACGGTCCATACTCATGGGATTCTCGCAGTTATCAGCGTCGGTAATCCGGGGCGGTCGACTAGACATGCAACCATAGTAACAGACTGCCTTGATCTCGGTGAGGGGCCTGGTCACCCTTGCTTTAATCAGATCAAGGATGTCCTCCTGACTCATAAAATTAGCCAGATCCCAGATCCTAATCTTTCCTTCAAGGGGAAATTTCTCCTTTTCTGCGGTCTTGAGCCGGTTGAAACAAAGCGGACAGGGCACCACCATATCATAGCCTAATCTCTCGGCTATGGTTAGGTTCCTACCTGGAAGAGCAACAGAGGCCCTCTGGTCGATACTGTGGGCGGCAGTAGCACCACAGCAGTTCCAATCTGCTAACTCCTCCAAATCAATCCCTAGTCTCTCGCAAACCGCATGGATGGATTCACTGTAATCTTTGGCAGTTCCCTCTAGCGAACAGCCGGGATAATAGCTTACTTTCTTCATATCTTCCTATTTTAAAATCTCCCTAATTTCTCCCATGGCATTTATGCCCTTAGGACGAAGCAACATCCGCCCTTTTTTAAACATCGCCCAGCCTAAAGAAATATCTTCAAA
>JASEGX010000008.1:0-8358 GCA_030017815.1 Thermodesulfobacteriota bacterium
GCATATTTCCGTACTGAAGGAAGGCAAGGCCGGCGCCGGGATACTGGGCATCGCCAGGGATGTTACGGAACGAAGGAAACTGGAAGAGGAGGTGGCCCGAACCAGGGATGAACTTCAGGTGCTCTTTAACAGCATCACCGATGGCATAAACGTTGTGGACAGAGATTACAACGTCATCAAGGCCAACGAGGGTATGGCCAAACAACGCGGTATCCCAGTGGAAGATATGATTGGGCATAAGTGCTACGAAATCTTCTACAACCGCCAAAAGCTGTGTGAGAATTGTCTGGTTGAGGAGACCTTTAAAACGGGTAAAACATACTTTAAGACACGAGAGCGAATCAGGAGCGACGGAACAGCAGTCAGCGCCGATGTGTTTACCTTCCCCATATTCGGCCATGAGGGCCGGGTAATACAGGTGGTAGAGTATTCCCGTGATGTTACAGAAAGAAAACAACTGGAACAGCAGCTCCTGCAGGCCCAAAAGATGGAGAGTATAGGGGTTTTGGCCGGAGGGATTGCCCATGACTTTAATAACCTGCTCTCCGGGATACTAGGTTATGCCTCGCTCCTTAAAACCAAGACCCGGGAGGGAGATTCCTTATATAAGTATGCCGATACCATTGAGCAATCAGCAGTCAAGGCCGCCCGTTTAACCCAGCAATTACTGACCTTCAGCCGTGGGGATAAATCCCGTACAGAAAGAGTGAATATAAATAAGATAGCCGAAGAAACCCTTCAACTCCTGGAGAGAACTATCGATAAAAGCATCCAGATCCATAAAGAATTCTCGCCGGATATATGGGACGTGGAAGCTGATCCCTCTCAGATGGAACAGGTTCTCCTCAACATCTGCATAAATGCCCGGGATGCCATGCCCACCGGAGGCGTGCTAACGATTAAAACAAAAAATGTAACCCTTGAAGAAGAATCCTTGGCCGATTACCCGGAGACAACACCGGGGAATTATGCCAAGATCACCATTTCCGATACCGGCACCGGGATAGCCAAAGAGATCCAGCACAAGATATTCGATCCATTTTTTAGTACCAAGGACAAAAAGAAGGGAACAGGCTTAGGGTTATCCGTAGTATATGGGGTGATCAAGAATCATGGGGGGGTCGTCAACCTCAAAAGTGAACCGATGAAGGGCACAACCTTTGAGATCTATATCCCGGCGTCAACTAAAATAGCTGCCTCATCAGACTCAGATGCATCAGTAAAGGAATCAAAGGGCGGGCATGAAAATATCCTCTTAGTAGATGATGAGGAGGTAGTAAGGGACCTGGGCAGGGAAGTCCTTGAGAGTTACGGATATAAAATTGTACCGGCATCTGACGGCATCGAAGCCATCAGTATCTATGAGAAACAAAAAGACGGGATTGACTTGATTATTCTGGACATGATCATGCCCAGGATGGGTGGTATCGAGACCTTTGAACGGTTACAAGCTATTGATCCTGCGGTCAAAATCATCGTCTCCAGCGGCTATAGTTCGGACGGGCACTATCAAACTGTCCTTAAAAAAGGTGCTAAGGGATTTATCCAGAAGCCTTACAAGATCGATGAATTAATAAGAATGGTTCGCCAGGTTCTGGATGAGAGTTAGAATTCACCCCTGGATTTCTTGATCTTCATCTAATATTTCCCTATCTCCATTCCCTCTTTACTTTCAATGCCTAAATTGTGTAAAGTTCATTATCTTCTCTGTAAACAATACCAAAAGAACGAAAAATTCGTAGGATAGGCATCTCGCCTGTCTTACCTGAACGGCGCCTGGATTCCCACTGGAGTTTATCCCGTACCTGATACGGGGTGGGAATGACACAAGGAAACTATATAGCAATTTTGGCGAGGAACCATGGAAAGCATACTGATCGTAGATGACGAAAAAAACTATTTAATTGTGCTAAAAGAACTGCTATCCGAAGAAAATTATGAGGTCATAACCGCCGAAAATGCCCCGCAGGCCTTGGAAATATTTAAGGAATCTGATTTTGATCTGGTGCTGACGGACATGAAGATGCCCAACATGGATGGCATAGAACTCCTGGAAAACATCCGGTCTGTTAACAGCGAAGTCCCGGTAATTATTATGACCGCCTACGCCACAGTAGAAAAGGCGGTCAAGGCCATGAAGAAAGGGGCGTTTGATTACGTCACCAAGCCTTTTCAGAATGAGGAATTAAAGATAACCGTCCGCAAGGCCATTGACCTCTATAAGCTAAAACGCGAGAATCTGAACCTCAGGCACGAGGTAAGCCGCAAATATCAATTCGGGAATATCATAGGCAAGAGCCCGGTTATGCTGAATATATATGATATGATCGAGAAAGTAGCCGCCACCAAGGCTACCGTACTCATCACCGGTGAAACCGGTACCGGTAAGGAACTGGTAGCCAAGGCTGTCCATTATAACAGCCCGCGTAAAAATAATGCCTTTGTCTCTGTAAACTGTGCGGCCATTCCAGAAACCCTCCTGGAAAGTGAGCTCTTCGGCCACGAAAAAGGCTCTTTTACCGGCGCTATCGCGATGCGTAAGGGGCGTTTTGAACTGGCTGACGGCGGCACTATTTTTCTGGATGAAATAGCCGAGATGCCAACAGCCTTACAGGCCAAACTGCTAAGAGCCTTGCAGGAGATGGAGTTTGAACGCGTAGGGGGAACAAAAACGCTCAAAATAGATGTACGGGTCATCGCCGCCTCCAACAAGGACCTCAAAAAAGAGGTCGAAGCCGGTACTCTGAGGGAAGACCTTTATTATCGTCTCAATGTGGTGCCTTTGCACTTACCCCCCCTCAGAGAAAGACCGGATGACATAGCGCTTCTCGCCACGCATTTCTTGCAAAAATACAGTCAAGAATCAGAAAAGGGCGGCATGGAAATATCTCCCGCTGCTATGCGCGGACTCTACACCAGATCCTGGCCGGGCAATGTACGTGAACTGGAACATGTCATCGAACGGGCGGTTATTATGGCCTCCGGTCGCGAGATAAGACCGGCCGACATAGCTTCAGAATCACAGGAAACAGAGGACATCCGCCTGGATATAGACCGCTTTATCCCCATGCAGGTCAAACTAAACGATGCTTTAGAAGACGTGGAGGCCAAGATGATAAAAAGGGCGCTGGCCCGCGCCGGAAATGTGCAGGCCCATGCCGCTGCCCTGCTGGGAATCACAAAAAGCCTGTTGCAATATAAGATGAAAAAATACAATATCTAACCTCTCATGTCCCCATTTTTTTCCTTGCATATCCATTTAAAAATAGGTTATTAGACTGCAAAATTCTAAAGTTAGCCACGGAGAGACAACAGGGGTATATAGAAAATTTTTTAATTTAAACATGTTATCTCTGCGTGCTCTACGGCAATTTTAGACTTTTTAAAGACTATCGTTTTCGGGAGAATTATCGTGAAATTTAAACTGGACATCAACAAGGAAACATTGACCGTAGAAGAAAGAAAATCTTTAGAAACCATGTGGAAAAATTGCGCACGGCGCATAATCCTGAGCACAACCCTGGCCAGCAGCGGACATCCGGGCGGGTCTCTTTCCTCGCTGCATTTATTAATCATGCTTTATTCTGTAATCAGACATAAACCTGCTGATCCGCGCTGGCCTAAACGGGATCGCGTAGTAATCAGTATGGGCCACATATCACCCGCTGCCTACAGTGTCTTAAGTGAGTTTAGCTACTTTTCTGAGGAGCGCTTTTTACTCGAATTCCGCAAAGCCGGTTCACCCTTTGCCGGACATGTGGAACAAGGCGTACCGGGGATAGAGTGGAACACCGGGAATCTGGGACAGGGGCTCTCCGCCGCCGCCGCCATGTCTTTGGCCTCTAAACTCAAAAAGCAGGATAATCTGGTCTTCTGCCTTATGGGTGACGGTGAGCAGCAAAAGGGCCAGGTCTGCGAGGCCAGACGGTTTGCCTTTAAATATCAACTAGCTAACCTTATCGCCATTGTTGACCGTAACAGACTGCAAATCGGCGGCGATACCCAGGAGGTCATGCCGCAAAACCTTCGTGCCGAATATAAGGCCAATGGATGGAATGTCATTTACCTGGAAGACGGTCATGATGTGGAGGATATCTTTGCCGCGTTGCGGCGGGTAAAAAACCAGGAAGTAGAAAATCCCCACGCGCCAACAGCAATTATTGCCCGCACCATAATGGGCAAGGGCGTCTCCTTTATGGAAAATCGCAGCAAGTACCACGGACAAACTCTGGGATTAGAAGAGGCGCAAAAAGCCCTAGGCGAGCTGGGCTTTGCCGACGATCCTTCCCTGTGGATGGAAAAGAGAAAGAAAAACCAAATTCTGTCCCCCTCAAGCCACTACACGCCTCCCCTTCCGTCGATTGATAGCGGCGCTCCCATAACTTATGAGGCCGGGAAAATGACCGACAACCGTTCCGCTTACGGAGCCGCCCTACTGGATCTGGCGAAGACTAACAATATCCGCGGCCGCTGCCCAAAAATTCTGGGGTTTTCCTGTGACCTGGAGGGATCGGTCAAGATGGATAAGTTCCGTGACTTATGCCCGGAGGCCTTTTTTGAGGCCGGCATCCAGGAGCACCATGCGGCATCTATTGCCGGGGCTATGAGCAGAGAAGGGTTTATCAGTTTCTTCAGCACCTTCGGGGTCTTTGGCGTGGGAGAGACATATAACCAGCATCGCTTAAATGACATAAACGAGACCTCTCTTAAACTCGTATGCACCCACTTGGGGCTGGACGTGGGTGAAGACGGGCCTACCCACCAGTGCATTGATTATATTGGACTTCTTTATAATCTCTTTAACTTTTCTATCTTTCTCCCCGCAGACCCGAACCAGACCGACCGGATTATCCGGTATGTGGCGGCTAATCCCGGAAATCACTTTGTCGGGATGGGGCGGTCGAAAATACCGGTTATAACCGGTAAAAAAGACAAACCGTTCTTTGGTCCCGACTATAAGTTTGAACCAGGAAAGGCCGACTGGCTGCGCAGGGGTAAGGATGGCTGTGTTATAAGTTACGGGGCCATGATCCCCCGTGCCCTGGCCGCAACAGACATCTTGCAGAAAAAATATGGCCTGTCTGTTAGCTTACTCAATATGGCTTCTATCAAGCCCCTTGACCGGCGCAGCGTGATCAAGGCTGCACAAACCGGGGTTTTAGTAACAGTAGAAGACCATAATGTCTATACCGGCTTAGGTAAAATCGTAGGAGATGTCCTGGCTGAAGAAGGTATAAAAACGCATTTCGCAAAATTAGGTGTAACCGGATATGGGGCGTCAGGTGTTCCGGACGATTTATACCGTATGCAGGGGCTGGATCCGGTCTCTATAGCCGGAACCGTTAAGCGCCTGATTAAAAAATAAGCGTTCAGCAATCAGCAAGATAAGCACTGAAATCTTACGTTACCGAATATAGGAACGCAGCAGTCCTAATCCGACCTGTCAGTCCATAAATCTCCGCATCGGGCATCTTGTCCGCCTAATCTCTGGAAATCTCTCCTACTCAATTCCCTGTTCACTACGGAACGCTAATAGCTACAAAAATTTTTACTATAGTAAAACTACACCCTGCCGATAAGCGTAACAAATGCCGGCACACAGGGGTTCCAGATAATGGTCAAAAAACAACTGATCGAATGGCTTAAATCGGAGAAGGATATTCCTGTTCTCTCATATACAGCCACCAAAGTGATAAAAATAGCCGTGGACGGGGCTACCGCTCAGGAATTAGCTAGGGTCATCTTAGAATCGCCGGCCCTTACGGCCAAGGTCTTGCGCCTTGTTAACTCGCCCTTTTATGGCCTCTCACAAAAGGTCTCCACCATCCAGCACGCTATTGCCCTCCTGGGGTTCAAGATGGTCTGCAATCTGGGGCTGAGCATTTCTATCGTCGAGGCCTTTGCCTTGAAGAAAAAAGGGAGATTTGATCACAAGAGGTTTTGTCGCGATGCCTTTTGTTCGGCAGTAGCCGCAGATATGATTGCCCGCGAATGCGGTTGCCAGGAACCGGAAGAGGTCTTTGTGCTCGGGCTCTTACACGACATCGGAGTGCTGGTCATGGCTACCTATCAGCCTGACCTCTTTGACACGGTCTTAGCAAAAAAAGAGGCGTCCGGGCAACCCATGAAGGCTATTGAGCAGGAGATTCTGGGCATCGATCACACAGAGTTGGGAGAAATCATCGCAGAGCAATGGTGCCTGCCTCCTGCCATGAGCCTTACTATAAGGTGTCACCATGACCCGGATCGGGTGGTCAGTGAGCACATCCACGCCCAAAAACTGTGCCGGATCATCTACCTCTCAGATATTATGCTGGAGATATTCAGGGGAGAAGACGGGTACAGAACAGCCCAATTCTCCCGGGAAGCAAGGCGCTTCTTTAAGTTCACCCAGGATCAGATAAATTCACTCCTGAATTCCTTTGTAACCAGGGTCAAGGACCTGGCCGATGTGTTTGAGATCAATACGGCTGATATCAGGGAATATTACCAGATACTTCAGGAGGCGAATACTAAACTCGGAAAGATTAACATAGAATATGATGTCTTAGTCAAAGAACTTCACCAGGAACAGGAAAAGCTGGCTATTGAATCAGCCCGGGTTCAGGAGTCGGAAGAGAAGTATAGACAACTTTTTAAAAATGCCTCTGATGCTATAGCCATCCTGGATTCCAATGAAAAACTGCTGGAAGTAAACAAAAAATTTTATGAAATGTCTGGTTACACCAGGGAAGAAATAGCCGCCCTATCCCTACATAACCTGTTTACCGCGCATGATGTGGATAAGTTTTTGAAAAGTCTGGGTCTTTTAAAAAAACAGGGCGCCCTTTTAAAGCCTCTCAACTTGGTCGCGGTGACCAAAGAAGGTAAAGAACAGGATATTGAGGTCAAGTTAAGCTGTCTATGTAAAGATGGCAGCCAGACCGGTTTTCAGGCCATTATACAGGATATAACTCATAGGAAAAAAGAAGAAGAGATAAGGATTCAGCAGGAAAAATTAAAGGCTGTAATAGAGATGGCCGGGGCTGCTGCCCATGAACTGGCTCAGCCCATGACCGCCCTTCTGGGGATAACGGAACTCTTAATGCTCAAGATAGCGCCGGAAGATCCAAACTATCAGACTATAAACACCATTTACAAGCAAGTACATAAAATGGCTGAAACGACACAAAAAATAAGCAGGATTACCAGATACATCATCAAAGAGTTCCCCGGGGGCATCAAGATAGTAGATATTAACGAGGCATCCAAACCCTCCCTCCTGAACGATTCCAACAAAAAAACATCATTTAATTAAGCAATCAGCGGGCAGGCCGCCCTAGATCTGCTGATACGTATTGGCCTATCCTGTATCCACCATCAAAAAAATTAAAAACCCTGTTGGCCCTGATAAATCAGGGTGATAGATGGGGTTGAGCTAACCAAGCCTGTCACCGCACCAGTCGCGGCTGGAAGCCGCTCCTACGGATAGGGGATCGTTCTCTCCGTAGGAGCAGCATCCCTGCTGCGACACAGAGCGGGTTATTAGGCGGGGGATTTGGGCCATCAATAACGATTGACAATAAATATCTTCGTGCTATTATTTATAAAATTTGTGATACGGAGATCCGAATATGAGCGACATCGTCCGTTTTGGAATATCCATTCCGGCCGATCTGATTGCCTCCTTCGATCAATTTACAGCGGAACGTCATTATACAAACCGTTCCGAGGCCATCCGCGACCTGATCCGTGACAAACTAGTAAAACGGGAATGGGATGCGAAGATCAAAGGCAAAAAGGTAATCGGAACCATCACGTCTGTCTATGACCACCATAAGCGGGAATTACTGAATAAACTGACAGACCTGCAACATGATTTCCATGAACATATCATCTCGTCACAACATATTCATCTCGACCACCACAACTGCCTGGAGGTTATTATAGTGCGTGGCGAGTCGGAAAAGGTGCGTCAACTGGCGGACAAAATCAATGCCCTTAAGGGCATCAAACATAGCAGGTTAACCATGACTACATCCGGCCTGGATATTAAATAACAATCCTCTCAGGCAGCCTTTTGTGTGCTAATCCAGGTGTACCCCGGCGTATCAAAACCAAAAGGAGGTCAATGATGGCTAAGGAATTTTACATTGTGGCCGAGGACTGCCTGGCCTGCGGATCATGTGCAGAGCTTTGCCCGGAGTGCTTCCGTTTTGAAGAAGGGGTTATGGAACATGCAGAGGTAATCAGTTTTGACTGCCCCGAGGAAAAGGTCCAGGAGGCCATGGATAATTGCCCGGGCCAGTGCATCTTCTGGAAAGAATAAATTAGGAGGCCCCCATGAGATTAACGCACCAAAAACGGCTCCATAGACTG
>JASEGX010000008.1:8368-22852 GCA_030017815.1 Thermodesulfobacteriota bacterium
TGGTAACAAATCTTTTCTGCCTCTGTATCTGCCTTTGGTTAGGAGCCTGTACCGCTGCCCCATTTACCGGCCGTTCCCGGCTCATATTGATCGGCGAAGGAGAAGAGACGACCCTCGGCCTTAAATCCTATCGAAAGATAATAAGTGAGTCTAAATTATCCAGGGATGAAAAATTAGTCAGCCAGGTAAGGAGTGTCGGACTACGTATTGCCGGGGCCGCAAACCATCCTGAATTTGAATGGGAATTTAATGTCATCGAGGACGATAAGACGGCGAATGCCTTCTGTCTCCCCGGCGGTAAAGTCGCTATCTATACGGGCATACTGCCCTACACTAAAGACGAACACGGTCTGGCCACCGTAATAAGCCATGAGGTGGCCCACGCCATTGCCCGCCACGGGGCCGAACGTATGACCACCACCCTGATCGCCCAGATAGGACATGAGGCCATGAATATCGCCATAAGCGAGAAAAGTGCTGTAGCCGTACAGGCTGCGAGCATGGCCTACGGGGTAGGGGCGCAAATCGGGTTTATCCTTCCCTTCAGCCGCACGCATGAGCTGGAGGCCGACCGCATAGGTCTCATCCTTATGGCCCAGGCCGGGTATGATCCCGGAGAGGCCATAGCCTTCTGGCAGCGCCTGTCTCGGGTTGAAAAGGACAAAATCCCGGCTTTCTTATCCACTCATCCTACCGATGAAACCCGTATTCGAAACATCAAGGGTCACCTCCCGGAAGCCCTGCGGTATTACAGCAAAAGGCTTGACTAACACCTAAGATTGATTATATTACCTCAAAAATTACATGTTATTTGATTATGGGGAAAGATGCCCTGGGCATATAAAATTTATGATGTCTTAGTCAGCGCACTTTTCATTCCTTTCTTTCCCCTCTTTTTAGTTTATAGTCTGGTTACCGGTAAATACCGCCGGGGCCTTTGGCAACGTCTGGGGTTCTACCCTGCTTCCTTAAAGGAAAAGCTGCAAGTGAGCCCACGCCGGTTGTGGATTCATGCCGTCTCCGTAGGCGAAGTAAGGGTAGCGGCTGCCTTAATAGCCTCTCTGAAGGAGATATTGCCTCCTGATTTATTGTTTGTCCTCTCCACAGTTACTGAGCAGGGACAACAAATAGCCAGGGAAAAATTAGGGAATCAGGCCCTCTGCACCTTTTTCCCAATAGACATCGGCTGGGCAGTAGGCCGGGCCTTGCGGTTAGTTTCCCCGGAGGCCGTAATTTGCCTGGAAACAGAGCTTTGGCCGGGTTTTATTTACCGGGCACACCGCCAGGGCAGCAAAATTATACTGGTTAACGGCCGTATATCGACGCGTTCTTTTGCCCGTTATCAAAAAATCAGGTCGTTTATGCGGCCTGTCCTGGAAAGATTTGATTACTTAAGCATGATTCGGGAAGACGATGCCAAACGTATCCTGGCCCTGGGGGCAGAGAGGCATAAGGTCGTGGCCCAGGGCAACGCCAAATATGACCTCCTATCCCGGCAGGCCAGACCGGAAATTAAAGAGGCTATGCGGAAACGGCTGGGGATTACGCCTGATGATATAGTCTTTATCGCCGGAAGCACCCATACGGGTGAGGAGGAGATCATCCTGCAGGCTTATCAATTCCTGCAAAGGAAATATCCGGCTATGCTGCTGATCGTTGCCCCACGGCATATAGAAAGGGTCTCCGAGATCGAATCCCTGCTTAAAAAAAATGGATGGAAATACACCAAATGGAGTAACTTTGCCCCTGAGACAAGACAATCCGTCATCCTGGTGGATTCGATAGGGGATTTGTTTCATCTCTATAGCATAGGCACGATTATCTTCTGCGGCGGCAGTCTTATACCGTATGGAGGGCATAATATACTGGAGGCCGCCATCTGGGGGAAAGTGGTCTTCTATGGGCCGTCCATGCGGGATTTTCTGGATGCTAAAATTCTTCTCGAATCGGCTATGGCCGGTGTGGAAGTCCAGGATGCCCGCGATATTGCCGGAAAAGCCCTCTGGTTTTTAGAAAACCCGGACGAACAACAGGCGCGCGGGCTGCAAGGAAAAAAGGCCGTAGAGGCCAATCAAGGAACGGCACAAAAGCAGGCCCTTCTCATTAAAGAAGTACTGGAAGGCGCCGGCCGTAAGGAAACAGCATGAAGGCATTGATCGCACTCGAAGACGGCAGGATTTTTAGCGGCCGGTCTTTTACCGGCCGCGGGGAAGTCTATGGCGAGATAGTCTTTAATACCAGCATGACCGGCTATCAGGAAATTCTGACCGACCCCTCCTATAAAGGTCAGATAGTCACCATGACTTACCCCTTAATCGGCAATTATGGCATAAACAGCGAAGATATGGAGTCGCGCCGGATTCAGGCCGAGGCCTTTATTGTCAAAGAATACCAGGGCGTCCCCAGTAACTGGCGGTCCGCTCAGACCTTAAAAAACTTTCTGGAAAAATATAATGTACTGGGCGTCGAGGACGTAGACACGCGCGCCCTTACCAGACACATACGGCTGGCCGGGGCCATGAAAGGGGTAATTTCTACGGAAGACCTTGACCCGGCATCCCTGATAAAAAAAGCCAAGGACTCACCCGGCCTAGTGGGCCGGGATATGGTCAGAGAAGTTACCTGCTCCGCCCCCTATATCTGGGAAGACTGCCCGGTAGAAGGAGCGGCCGCGCCAAAAGGAAACGCCCTCCGGGTGGTAGCCCTGGATTACGGCATAAAATTTAACATCCTGCGCTGCCTGAAAAATAGCGGCTGTGAGGTAATAGTCCTTCCGGCCACAGCGAACGCCCGTGATATCCTGGCCTTAGAACCGGATGGAATTTTTCTCTCAAACGGCCCGGGAGACCCGGCGGGCATACCCGGTGTAGTCGAGACCATACGCGATCTTATAGGCAAAAAGCCTATCTTCGGTATATGTCTGGGCCACCAGTTGCTGGGCCTGGCCTCTGGCGGCAAGACCTATAAACTCAAGTTCGGCCACCGGGGAGGGAACCAGCCGGTAAAGAACCTGCTTACCGGACGGGTGGAGATCACGGCGCAGAATCACGGCTTCTGTGTGGACGTAAGCTCTTTAGATGAAAAAGAGGTAGAGGTCACCCACGTCAATCTAAATGACCAGACCCTGGAGGGAATGCGACACCGGCATTATCCTGTATTTTCGGTACAGTATCACCCGGAAAACGCCCCTGGCCCTCATGACGCCGCATATCTCTTCGATCAGTTCGCGGCCCTGATGAAAGAAAGAGGCTAAATACCTTGCCCAGAAGAAATGACATCAAAAAGATATTGATCATAGGCTCCGGCCCCATCATTATCAGTCAGGCCTGCGAGTTTGACTACTCGGGGACCCAGGCCTGCAAGGCCCTCAGGGAAGAAGGCTACGAGGTTATTCTGATAAACAGCAACCCGGCTACCATCATGACCGACCCGGAGACGGCCAACCGCACTTATATAGAGCCTATTACCCCGGAGATGGTGGCCATGGTTATTGAAAAGGAAAGACCGGATGCCTTACTGCCCACCCTGGGCGGGCAGACGGGTTTAAACGTGGCCATCAAAGTAGCGGATATGGGTGTCCTGGACCGCTTCGGCGTAGAGATGATCGCGGCCTCGGCCTCCGTAATCAGAAAGGCCGAAGACCGGGATCTCTTCCGGGAGGCCATGCGCAATATCGGCCTCCGGATACCCAACAGCGGCATCGCCCGCAATATGGACGATGTACGCCGCATTGCCGCTGAAATCGGCTACCCGCTCATCGTCCGGCCCAGTTTTACCCTGGGCGGCACCGGGGGCGGTGTGGCCTATAACCGGGAAGACCTGGAAAAAATGGCGGCCTCGGGCCTTGACCTCAGCATGATAAATGCGGTTATGCTGGAAGAATCGGTCATCGGCTGGAAGGAATACGAGCTAGAGGTCATGCGCGACGTTAAAGATAATGTGGTCATTATCTGTTCGATCGAGAACTTCGACCCCATGGGCATCCACACCGGAGACAGCATAACCGTGGCCCCGGCCCAGACCCTGACCGACCGGGAATATCAAATGATGCGCGATGCGGCCATCGCTATTATCCGCGAAATAGGTGTGGAGACCGGCGGTTCCAATATCCAGTTCGCCGTAAATCCGGAAAACGGAGAGATGGTGATCATCGAGATGAATCCGCGCGTCTCACGCAGTTCGGCTTTGGCCTCCAAGGCCACGGGCTTCCCCATCGCCAAGATTGCCGCCAAACTGGCCGTCGGCTACACCCTGGATGAAATCCCAAATGATATTACCAGGGAGACCATGGCCTCCTTTGAACCCACCATCGACTACTGCGTGGTAAAAATTCCGCGCTGGACCTTTGAGAAGTTTCCGGGCGCCGAGGACTACCTTACCACGGCCATGAAGTCTGTGGGCGAAACCATGGCTATCGGACGCACCTTCAAAGAGGCCCTGCAAAAAGGGCTCCGTTCCCTGGAGATCGGACGTTACGGATGGGGAGCCGATGGGAAGGATAGTTACGAACGCAGCCGAACTCTTCCCTCTATGGCCGAAATAGAAGAAAAGCTCCGCATCCCTAATTCCCAGCGCATCTTTTATATACGTTACGCCATGCTGGCCGGCCTGGATACTAAAAAAATCCACGGATTGACCAAGATAGACCCTTGGTTCCTGGAAAATATGAGGCAGATACTGGATGTGGAACGTAAGATCCAGGCCGCAGATAAAGAACTTACCGAAGACCTTCTGCACCAAGCCAAGAAAACAGGGTTCTCCGATTATCAACTGGGCTACCTAACCGGCCGGACTGAGGATGAAATCCGCAGTCAACGCGAAAAGGCAGGCATCATACCGGTCTATAAACTGGTGGACACCTGTGCGGCGGAGTTTGAGGCATACACCCCTTATTATTACTCCACTTATGAAGTGGAGGATGAATCTCGCCCCTCCGAACGCCCCAAGGTAATGATCCTGGGCGGAGGACCTAACCGCATCGGACAGGGGATAGAATTTGATTACTGCTGCGTCCACGCCTCTTTTGCCCTGCGCGAAGAAGGCTATGAGAGTATCATGGTCAACAGCAACCCGGAGACCGTGAGCACTGATTATGATACGTCAGATAAGCTCTATTTTGAGCCTCTAACCAAAGAAGACATCCTGAATATCATCGCTAAAGAAAAACCAATGGGTGTCATTGTACAATTCGGCGGCCAGACACCGCTTAATTTAGCCGTACCTTTGGCCCGGGCCGGAGTAAGGATAATGGGGACATCCCCCGACAGTATTGATCGCGCGGAAGACCGGAAGCGTTTCCAGGCCATGCTGCAAAAGCTGGGCCTGAGGCAGCCGCCCAACGGCACGGCTACTGCCAGGGAAGAGGCCCTGGCCGTGGCTCAGGGCATCGGCTACCCGGTGGTCATGCGTCCTTCTTACGTCCTGGGCGGACGGGCCATGCGCATTATTTATGATGACCGGGATCTGGAGGATTTCATCGAATCCGCGGTTATGGCCTCTTCCGAACATCCGGTACTTATCGACAAGTTTCTGGAAGACGCTGTCGAGATCGATGTAGATGCCGTTTCCGATGGTCAGGAGACCATCATCGGCGGGATAATGGAGCATATTGAAGAAGCCGGTATCCATTCCGGCGACAGCGCCTGCGTCCTCCCCCCTCATACCCTGAGCCCTGATTTAATCGATAGGATAAAAAAGGATACAAAGGCCATGGCCGGAGAACTAAATGTCATTGGCCTCATGAACGTCCAGTACGCCATAAAGGATAAGGATATTTATGTGCTGGAGGTCAATCCGCGGGCCTCGCGGACCGTGCCTTTTGTGAGCAAGGCCACAGGCATTCCCCTGGCCAAGGTGGCCACAAAGGTCATGATCGGGAAAACACTCCGCGAGCTGGGGCTTACCACCGAAAAAAAAATAAGGCATATAGCGGTGAAAGAGGCCGTATTCCCGTTTGACCGCTTCCCAGGGGTAGATACCCTCCTCGGGCCGGAGATGAGATCCACCGGGGAGGTTATGGGCATTGACGAGAGTTTCGGCCTGGCCTTTGCCAAATCACAGTTGGCCGCCGGCCAGAATCTCCCTCTCTCCGGCACGGTATTTATCAGTGTGCGTGACAAAGATAAAACGGCAGTTGTCCCTATCGCCCAAAAGCTGGCCAATATTGGATTCAAAACCCTGGCCACCCGGGGCACAGCCGCGTTTCTGGCCTCCAACGGAATTGCCTGCGAACCTGTCCACAAGGTGTCGGAGGGCCGCCCCCATGTGGTAGATCACATTAAAAACGGCGCTATTCAGTTGGTAATCAATACCTCGCTGGGAGCCAGCACTACCCGTGATTCCTATAAAATCCGCCGGGCCACGCTTGATTACCGCATATCCTACACTACTACCATAGCCGGGGCCAAGGCCATAGCCGCGGCCATTGAGGCCCTGCTGCAAAAAAAGTTGCAGGTAAGCCCTGTTCAGGAGTATCATGACCTGCAAAGCGATGCTGAATGGAAGACTAAGATGGGACTTAATCCGGTACAGGAATAAAGCATGAATTTATGGACCCCCAATCGCCCGCGTGAAGAATGCGGTGTATTTGGCATATATAATCATCCGGAAGCGGCAAAGCTGACCTACTTTGGTCTCTATGCCCTGCAACACCGGGGACAGGAAAGCGCCGGTATTGTAGTTTCGGATGGATCCAAGGTCCGGGAACACAAGGCCATGGGGCTGGTTCCCGATGTCTTTAATGAAGCCATCCTCTCTAATCTTCCCGGCCACCTGGCAGTAGGGCATGTGCGTTACTCTACCACCGGCTCTTCCCTCCTTAAAAATGCCCAGCCCTTTACTGTCTGCCATAAGGGAAAGACCTTAGCCCTCGCCCACAACGGCAATTTGATAAATGCCCGAAGCATCCGCAGTAAGCTGGAAAATGAAGGCTCTATATTCCAATCCACCATGGACAGCGAGGTCGTTCTCCACCTGATTGCCAAGTCGGCGCACAAGGGATTGGAAGAAGCTATTATAGATGCCTTTTCTCTGTTAAAGGGGGCTTACTCTATCGTCTTACTAACGGAAGATAAGTTAATCGCTATCCGCGACCCCCGTGGCTTTCGTCCTCTCTGTCTGGGTAAATTAAATGACAGTTACGTATTAGCCTCTGAGACCTGCGCCCTAGACCTCATCGAAGCGCACTATATGCGCGATGTAGAACCGGGAGAGATAATAATCATCGATCAAAACGGGCTCCGCTCTATAAAACCTTTTCCTGAAGTAAGGCCCTCTTTCTGTATATTTGAGTTGATCTATTTTGCCCGGCCGGACAGCAATATCTTCGGCACCAATGTTTATATGACCCGTAAACGCATGGGGGAGTTATTGGCCCGGGAGGCACAAGTCCAGGGCGATTTCGTTATGCCCTTTCCTGACTCAGGTAATTATGCTGCTGTGGGTGTGGCCCAGGCCTCGGGCATACCTTTTGAGATAGGCGTAATACGCAATCATTATGTGGGGCGGACATTTATTCAGCCATCACAAACCATGCGTGACTTCGGAGTGAAGGTAAAACTCAATCCGGTCCGGTGTCTGCTTAAAAACAAACGTGTGATAATCGTTGAAGACTCCATCATAAGGGGCACAACATCGCGTACCCGCGTACACACCATCAGAGGAGCCGGGGCCAGAGAGGTGCACATGCTGGTAAGCTGCCCGCCCCATCGCTTTCCCTGCTATTACGGCATCGACTTTTCCAATCTGGGAGAATTAATCGCTTCTAAGTTCTCTGTAGAAGAAATTCGTCGTTATCTCGGGTTGGATAGCCTGCACTATCTTAGCCTGGAGGAACTCCTGAAGTCGGTCAATGGTAAGCAAAACCGTTTTTGTCTGGCCTGTTTTGACGGCAATTATCCCCTGCTGCTTGAAGAAGAATTCTCCAAATACTGCCTGGAAAAAGAAAAAACCTAACCCGGATATGATCTTCTGCCGCAAAAAAACACGAATCTTATAACCAAGGGCCAATTCGACTATGACGCTCAGGCAGGCAAAAGAAGTTCTCCAGATCGAGGCTGAAGGCATTCTAAAGCTCATAGATAAACTCGATAATGGGTTTATAAGGGCCGTGGAGCTGATCTACGAAACAAAAGGCAGGGTCATCGTCACCGGTATCGGCAAGTCCGGGATTGTGGGCCGGAAAATCTCCGCTACTTTGAGCAGTACAGGCACAGCCGCCCTTTTCCTGCATCCGGTAGAAGCCATGCACGGAGATCTGGGTATGGTAGGCAAACACGATATTGTAATTGCCATCTCCAACAGCGGAGAGACAAAGGAATTAACCGCCCTCATCCCACAGATCAAACACCTGGGAGCCAGGATTGTGGCCTTAACCGGGAATCTTAAATCCACACTGGCCGCACAAAGTGACGTAGCCATAGACGTCGGTGTAGAACGTGAAGCCTGCCCCCTGGGGCTGGCCCCCACAGCCAGCACTACGGCTGTACTGGCTATGGGTGATGCCCTGGCTGTAACCCTCCTCCATAAACGTAACTTCAACGAGCGGGATTTTTACCGCTACCATCCCAGCGGCAGCCTGGGCGACAGACTGAAAGTCCTGGTCGGTGAAGTTATGTTGAAAGGTAAGGAGATTCCTGTGGTGCCCATAGGTGCTCACCTTTCCGAAGCCATAAAAGAGTTGAATAAAAAAAATATAGGGGCGGTACTTATAACCAGAGAAAAACAAAAGCTTGCCGGTATCATTACCGACGGAGATATCAGACGCGCCATCTTACGGTACGACCGTCTCGATAGCATTAAGGTTGAAGAAATTATGACCACTGGCCCCAAAGCCATCAGTGCTGATATGCTGGCCGCCGATGCATTAAGCATAATGCAAAAACATGAAATCACGGTGTTGCCCATAGTTGACACCAAAAAAAATATAAAGGGAATACTCCACCTCCATGATCTACTGGGGAAAGGCGAGTTTAAATTCCTCGTGTAGGCATCGAAACCGCTAAAACGAAAAGGGGCTGACCCATGAAAGAGATTGATTACACTAAAGAAAAAATTGATGCCGCTATACAGACACTCGGGCCGGCTAAAATAGACTCCCCCATCCCGGGTATTGACATCGGAGGAGAATATACCAACTTTGCTTCCGATAGCGATCGCATACTCTTTTACCAGAGAGAAAGATACTTTCGCCACTGTCTGGAAAAGAGGATAGATCCGGTTACGCTGGAGTTGGCCGGTCCCAGAAAGAAGATATACTTTGACCCGAAAAAACTGAGATGCGCCATAGTCACCTGCGGCGGCCTGTGTCCGGGGATCAATGATGTTATCCGCTCCATAGTCCTCGCCCTCTACCACACGTATGGCGTCCGTCATATCTATGGCATACGTTATGGCCTACAGGGACTTATCCCTAAATACGGCCATGAGATGTTAGAGTTAAATCCATCGGTAGTGGCCAATATCCATGAGATGGGAGGGACGTTTCTGGCCTCTTCCCGGGGGCCTCAGGACATAGAAGAAATTGTCGATGCCTTAGAAAGACTGAACATCGGACTGTTCTTTCTTATCGGTGGCGACGGCACCCTACATGCCGCTGCCTCCATAACGGATGAGGTGGCGCGGCGCGGGGAGAAGATATCCATTATCGGCATCCCAAAGACTATCGACAATGATATCTTCCTCGTGTCCAGGTCGTTCGGATTTGATACGGCAGTGGAAATGGCCGCCCAGGCTATCCGGTCGGCGCATACTGAGGCCACAGGAGCGCCGAACGGAGTCGGCCTGGTTAAGCTCATGGGTCGGCACTCTGGATTTATAGCGGCTAGTGCAGCCTTGGCCCTGAAAGAGGTTAATTTTGTACTCGTCCCTGAGATCGATCTTGATATTGAAGGTGAACATGGTCTCTTGAGTATTTTACGAAAACGGCTTATCGATCGCAAGCACGCGGTTATTGTAGCAGCCGAAGGGGCCGGGCAAAAATATGTGATGGATAAAGAGGTTAAACGCGATCCTTCCGGTAACATCAAATTAGGTGATATAGGCAAGTACTTACGCGACCAGATCAAAAACTACTTTAATCGGATTAAAATGCCGGTCAACATACGATATATTGATCCCAGTTATATCATCCGTAGCGTTCCGGCGAATGTAAATGACCGTATATTCTGCGGCTTCCTGGGTCAAATGGCTGTCCATGCCGGTATGGCGGGGAAAACAGGCATGCTGGTCAGTCTGTGGAATAATCGCTATGTCCATGTCCCCCTGAAGAGCGCCATAGCCCGCAGGAAGGAAATTGATCCTAATGGCCGGCTCTGGCTTAGCGTTCTTGAGTCCACCGGTCAACCGTCTCTTAAGAATCCAGTGCAGACGTCTGCAGAAATATGCCTTCAGGGAAAAAAACGGACATTAAAAACCACAAGGCGTTCTGCCTCGAAGCGCAAGTAAGGGTTGATTGAAGCTCCCCGCAACAAGCTGCGGGGAATCTCCGTATGCAAGGTAAAATGCATCGTATTCGCTCGCTAACCCCGCTGCAAGCAACGGGGAATGCGCTCGCTACGCATGTTCAATCACGAATGTCTGGTAATGTAGCTTTTTGCCCTTGACAAGTTTGCTTTGGGTATGTTAGCTATACGGCCTCTTTCCTGTAAATGCGGGCCGTTAACTCAGGTGGTAGAGTATCTGCCTTTTAAGCAGAGAGTCGCTGGTTCGAGTCCAGCACGGCCCACCAGTAAATAATAGAATACGTCCCCATCGTCTAGTCAGGTCCAGGACACCGGCCTTTCACGCCGGCAACACCGGTTCAAATCCGGTTGGGGACGCCAGTAAAACCAAGAGGCTAACCAAAGATGGTTAGCCTCTTTTAGTTTGCCTGTGCAAACCTGAAATTAATACTCCTCACGGTTAATCTGACAATAGCTTCTTTCGTGATCACAGGAAGGACATTTTTCCGGCGGCGTGGTTGCCTTAACTTTTCAAAACCTCTTCTCTTAATTCCTGTGATCTTCTGGTTGCCGCCTCAACCGTATCCATCAGGATGCCATTGAGACCGGCCCTGGCCATAACATGCAGACCGGCTATGGTGGTGCCGCCGGGCGAGGTGACCATCTCCTTAAGGCAGCCCAAGTGCTCACCCGTCTCCATAGCTAATTTCACCGAACCGAGTACGGTCTGTAAAGTGAGTACCCTGGCCACATCACGGGAAAGCCCCATCCTGACCCCGGCATCAATGAAGGCCTCCATAATGGCAAATATGTAGGCCGGGCCGCTGCCGGAAAGACCGGTGACGGCATCAAGATATTTTTCTTCCACGATTACCGTCCTCCCTACCGCAGAGAATACCTGCTCGGCAAGCTGTAAGTCCCTTACGCCGGCATATTTACCTTTGGCCAGGGCCGTCGCTCCCTCGCCGATAAGGGCCGGGGTATTCGGCATGACCCGGATGATACGGCTCTTTTCCGGCAGCCTGGCCTCCAGATATCGCAGAGGGATGCCCGCCGCAATAGAAATAACCAGGTGTTTCGCTGCCATCCCGGGCCTTATTTCATCCAGGACTGCGGCCATCACCTGGGGCTTGACCGCCAGTATGATTACGTTACTCCGGGTGACCAGTTCTTTGTTACTCTGACATGCGTTGACGTCGTAAGTCTCTTTAAGATGTTCCCGGCAGCCAGCGCTGGCGTCGAACACACAGACCTGTTCAGCCTTTACCACTTTGGCTTTAAGCAGACCCTTAAGAAGAGCCTCTCCCATCTTTCCGCCACCAATAAACCCTATCTTACCTTTTAGTCCCATTTTAACCCCTTTACCTCTTACATAGTCTCAAATCTTAACCACAGGGCACACAGAGAATTTATTGTCCACAAAAAACTCAAACTTCAATTTACTCCTATACCGCGATAGGTTCAATTCCCTTAAAATCTGAATCATTCAAATGACTCAGATCCCAATTATCTTGTAGGTTGAGCCAGAATTGAGGACTTCCTCCCAAAGCCTTAGACAGCCTCATCGCCATTTCAGCACTTATACCTCGCTTACCCCGGCATATCTCATTAACTGTTTTTGGTAACACTCCTATATGGTTTGCCAGGGCAGTTTGAGTAAGTCCTATCTCCTCTAATTCATCCTGCAATACTTCACCAGGATGTACAGGCGTAAAATGTATTTTACTCATTTCTTGGCTCCTTGATATTATCAAGGAATGGCTCCCGCGACATCGAGCCGGGTCTGACGAGGCTATCCTAAGCAGATATCCTGTTTCCGTCAAGAGTTATGCAATGTGAGAAACAGTATCCCTATTTTTCCTACTCAAGCGGTTGGTTCGCTGTTAAGTGTTGAGTCGGAGTGAAGCATATGTAGGGAGATCGGCTTTACCTTTTGCCATTCTTTTGAAGCCGTTTCAGCTTGCCATAAATCATAATTTTTCTGCAAATTAAGCCAAAAATCAGGGGTGGTATCGAATGCACGGGATAGGCGCAAAGCCATATCTGGTGTAATAGCCCCTCTTTCATTAATAATTTTGGATAATGTTTTTCTGGAAACGCCAAGAAGTTCAGCCAGATCCTTTATTGTGATAGATAATGGTGCCAGATAATCTTCTTTTACGATCTTCCCAGGATGTGTTGGTTGTCTTATCATTTTTTTCATTGCTTTATCTCCTAATGATAATCATCATAATCGACAATGAAGGCGTCGCCGTTAATAAATTTGAAAAAGACCCGCCAATTACCTGAAACTTTTACGGCATGGGTGTCTTTTTTATTTCCACTCAACTGGTGAAGAACGGGGAATCTCCGTATGCAAGGTAAAATGCATCGTATGCGCTCGCTATGCATGTTCAAGAGGAAAATGGATGGGCCAAAAGCTACGCACGTTCAACACGAATGTCCCGCCCTTCTGCCTATTATATGGCGAATGGCTCCCGCTACATCGAGTCGGGTCTGTCAAGGCTATCCTAAGCAGATATCCTATTTCCGTCAAGAGTTATGCAATGTGAGAAACAACGTCCCCATTTTTGTTTCACCCATTTTTGTTTCAACTGAGTGTCCGTTTTTACTTGACCAGATCACCTCTCTCCTTAAAGTGTACTTTTCTTAAATTGCTACTTATAGTCTGTAGACTCATCGTCATCAATTGTGTCATTTTATTATTATGAGTGAGGATTCAAGAAAGAAGTTTGGCAAACGTATTCGTACTCTCCGAAAACAGGCAGGCTGGTCCCAAGAAAAGCTTGCTGCTGCTTGTGATCTCCACCGGACCTACGTCGGTGCTGTTGAACGAGGTGAAAGAAACGTAAGCCTCCTCAATATCGTGCAATTTGCCCGCGCTCTCCGTGTGAAGCCTGCTGACCTTATGGAGGACATCTCTTAATGGCCTCTCCTTACACTGGTTTGCCTCCAAAAAAATGGCTTGAAGTAACGCGCAAGCTTGTCAATGAACACCCTCTTAAGACCGCCGAGATTGTAGCCGTCGTCTTAACGGCATGGGATTCCATCTTCGCATCCAGTATGGGTACAAGAGCATTCCATATTGGCGAGGATATATTCCCGAAGCCCCAAATCATGGGGTTCTTTCTCCATGAACTAATCCCGCTTGACCTCACGGCCCGCTATCCCAAAAAATGGCGGGGTGAGAGATCCTCTGGCGACAAGGATATCGTTTACATCCCTGATGATAGGTTTTCAATCGAAGTGAAGACATCCTCTAACCCAAGCCATATTTTTGGTAACCGGAGCTACGCCCAAGAAACATCAAAGAACAAGAAGGCAAAATCCGGTTATTATTTGGCGATTAATTTCCAAAAGTTTTCAGCCATGTTAAAAAAACCGAACATTCTTCTTATCCGCTTCGGCTGGCTTGATTCAACTGACTGGATTGGTCAGAAAGCTGCAACGGGACAGCAATCTCGGCTCCCACCCGAAGTTGAGAGCTTTAAGCTACTTGAAATCTACAAACACACCTAAAAAAGGGTGCCTTGCCTCTATGCATTTTGGCACTCTTTTTTGAATTTCTGGAATCTTTCAACAGACAATTGGCAGTAGTCGCGTCTAATTTCGAACCCAACGAACACACGCCCAAGACCCGTGGACGCGATGCCGGTAGAACACGACCCTGCAAAAGGGTCGAATACGACATCCGCTGGATTTGAGGACGCTTTCACTACTCTCTCAACGACTCCAAGGGGGAATTGTGCAGGATGCCCAGTTCTCTCCTGAGAGCTTCTATCTTTACCTGTGGTTACTTTTGGGAACTCCCAGACATCGGATGGGTTCTTTCCTAAAGGGTTGCATCTGAATTTGCCGTTTTTTCTCTGGTTTGGATATTTCACGTTGGGGTCGCGTATGTCATCAAGGTTAAAGGTGTAGTCTTGGGCATCCTTAACATAAAAGAGCCATTTTTCATTCCTTGGACTTAAGCGTCTCTTTGCCGAGACGCCAGCTCCATATGCCCATACGATTTCCTGCAACAGGTAGAATGGCGATTTATCCC
>JASEGX010000178.1 GCA_030017815.1 Thermodesulfobacteriota bacterium
AGAACGTATATCACAAAATCACCGATATGGCTATATTTAATTGCCGAGGTAATAATATGTTTACCTCAATGGCTTGTTTACTATTGAGCACTGATGATAACATGGCCACGCCTTGCTCTGTGAACACTATCGGTAAATATTTTGAGTGTTCACCCCTTTTTAAGGTGCCAAATTGGTACCTTAAGGCATCATTCTCTGCTTTGGTTAGTTCAAACATAAAGTCCGGCGGAAATCGATCTCTGTTCCTGCGGACGGCGCGCTTTAATTGTTTTGTTTCAACGCCATACAGTTCAGCCAGGTCTCGGTCCAGCATAACTTTTTCGCCACGAATAATGATTATTTGGCGCTGAATTACCTCAATAGGAACCAGAGCTTTTTCTTCGGTCATCAATTGCCCCTTTAAAATCTCATCAAACGAAGGTCGGCATTAACCACCAAGCCCAGGGTTAAGCATATCAGTCTGAAATTTCAGGGAAAATAGCACGAAGCCAAAGGAATGGTCAAGGGGATTTGCTGTGGCAATTCCTGGAGAGGTCAGACTCCATTTTCTTTTTGGGCAAGTTAAAATAGAAAGCGGTCCCTTTGCCTTTTTCAGACTCCACCCATACCGTTCCACCGTGGTTACGTACAATTCTATCAACGATGGCCAGCCCTAGCCCTGTTCCATCCTCGGCCCTGGTCTCTTTTAACCGATAGAACATCTCAAATATTTTCCGGTGATATTGCGGATCAATCCCGCTGCCGTTATCCCTTATATAAAACCGATGGAAGTTTCCTCTGTCTTCGCATCCGATGTCTATCCTGGGGTTCTTAGTATTACCCATGTACTTAATAGCATTAACCAGCAAATTTTCAAAGACCTGATAGATCCTGGCCTGATCGGCGTAAATGACGGGAAGGCCGGGCGGGACCACGACTTCTATCCCGTTTTCCTTTATTCTGTATTGGAGGTTTGAAATAACCTCTTTTACGATCTCCAGAGCGGAAACATCCTCAAAAGTAGAGGCCACCCGGCCAATTTTTGACAATGCCAGGAGATCGGAGATCAACATCTCCATCCGGCAAGCGCTGGACTTGATCCGCTCAAGATAATTCCGGCCCTTGTCCCCTAATTTTTCCTGATAGTTCTTGAGCAGCCGGGCAGCAAATCCCTGAATGGAAATTATGGGGGTTTTCAGGTCATGGGAGACAATATGGATAAAGTTCTTGAGTTCTTCGTTTATCTTGCGGAGTTGTTCTTCTGCCTGCTTTTGTTCGGTGATATCCACAATATTACCCAATATAGCCGGCCTTCCCTTATACTCTATGCGGGTGTTTCTTCGATGGATCCAAATAGTGTCACCATCTTTGGTAAGGCCCTTGGCCTCATATTCCGGGGGCGCTGCTTCTCCAGCCAGCCTCTTTAGTCTTATTTGATTGATCAAGGGTCTATCCTCAGGATGGACCAGCCTCCAGCTCTCTATTTCTAGCAGCTCCTCTCTCGGATACCGATAAATCTCGGCAAACCGGTGGTTGGCAAATACAATTTTCCCGTCCTGGTCGATATATATGCCCGTTAAGGAATTTTCGACCAGCGTAGCGTACTTTTCTTCGCTCTCCCGCAGCTCATCCTCGGCCCGCCGGCGCTCGGTGATGTCTTCGAGAATCCGCAGGAATACCTTCTTATTATCCTGCATCATCCCGGTATAGGTTATCAGAAAGGTTTTTCCACCTAATATACCCTTGATCTCAGCCACGCGCGTTTCTCCTACATGGAGACCTTGTTCCAGCGGGCAGTCCTCACACATTTGGATGCTACCTCTATAGACAGCAGGGCACGTCTTACCAATCGCATCGTTACCCAGTACCGCCTTCAGTTTCTCGCTTAAGTAAACTATACGGCCCTCTTCATCCACGACATCCATTCCAAAAGGGATGGTCTTAATAATAGCCTCGCTAAGCTCATGGGCCTTGCGGAGTCGCTCCTCGACCCGCTGTGTCTCCGTGATCTGGCGGACGAGCGGTCGGAACAGGGCGAGGTAAAGTACCGGAAAGGTCACAACGGCCAACAAAAACGCATCCAGGAACGCAACCAGATTCGGGGATAACGGCGGCAGGATAGAGAGAAAGAACATTACCAATATCTCGGCTACGAGTATGGAGCCGATTACAATAATCAAAAAGCGAAGGGCGGTAGCAGGCCCTTTCATCGCCTCCCCAGCCGATTGTTGCAGATGAGGCGCAGCATTTTGCGCATCTGAGCTTGATTTGATCTTATCTATCTCTTTCATTCTTTCGCCATAAGGAAATCATGGTCTGGTCTCCGCCCAGATTAAGATTATTATAACATTAAATATATCCAAATCCCCAGCCTTTCTATTAATCTGCCTATTTTCCCCCCTGAATACAAATTAGCGTATCATTAATGATTGTACTCTGCTTTTAGCTGGGATAACATATATCAACTATGGTATCTTAAACATTAACAAAAAACAGGAGGGACAGAACAATATGGATATTCGCATTGAAGCGCGTAATCTGACCATGCTACCTGAATGGGAAGGGAAGATCGACGAAGAACTATGCAAAATGGACTGCCATTATCCCGGATTGCTTCATCACTTTCGCCTGACCTTGATCGGCACCCGGCATCACAAGCTGGGAGCTTTTGAAATACATATCACCGGTACGGTGCCGGAGAAAACCATTGTGGTAAAAGAGAAAGGGGAGTTAGTCCTCCCTCTTATTGTAGAGGCATTTGACGTCCTGGATTCCGAATTAAGAGAGCACAACCGCCTAAGGCAGCAAGTGGCCCGTGTGGAGCCAGGACCCTCACGGGGTTTTATAACTCACATTTTCCCGGAAGAGAATTATGGCCTTATTCTATCCGCTGAAGGCCGCGAGGTTTACTTCCATAAGAACGCAGTAAAGGATATGAAGTTTGAAAGACTGAACATCGGAGACTGTGTGGAATTTGGAGAAGAGGCTGGAGATAAGGGCCCCCAGGCGACATGGGTGCGCCGAAGGTAACAAACAACTCCTCCAGGAGCCTGTCTGTGATTATGGTACAAGAGACAATAAAAAATAACCACAGAGGGCACAGAGAAAAAGAATTTTAAATTTTAAAAACTCTGTGTGCTCTGTGGTTGAGGGGTAAAAAGTGGGGATCGAGGGTGTCTGTAAGGATGAGTATAATGCCACGAGTAAGGGTTGTGTCTTACTTGTGGCCACCCTGGCGTCGTTTCTTACACCCTTTATAGGCTCTTCGGTCAATATCGCCCTTCCCTCCATCGGCAAAGAATTTCAGATGGATGCCGTCCTGTTGAGCTGGATTTCTACCTCTTTTCTCCTGTCTGCCGCAATGTTTCTGGTTCCTTTTGGAAGGATAGCGGATATACATGGGAGGAAAAAAGTCTTTTTGTCCGGCATCTCGATTTATACCCTTGCCTGTCTTCTTTCCGCACTTTCACCCTCGGCCGGGGTACTCATTGCCTCCCGAGTCATGCAGGGAATCGGGAGTTCCATGATATTTGGCACGGGAGTGGCCATACTTACCTCCGTATTTCCGGCGGGGGAAAGGGGAAGGGTACTGGGTATAAACGTTGCCTCGGTCTATTTAGGACTCTCTCTCGGGCCTTTTATCGGCGGGGCTATAACCGAGCACTTTGGCTGGAGGGCCATCTTCCTTGCCAATATACCCCTGGGCCTGCTTATAATTCTTCTTGTTATCGGGAAAATAAAGGGAGAATGGGCCGAGGCCAGAGGAGAAAAGTTAGATATTATAGGCTCTATAATCTATGGTCTCTCTCTTATGGCCGTAATGTATGGGTTTTCCCAGCCTTCCGCCTCCGGTGTGGCGCTTATCGGCATGGGTCTCTTTGGGGCATTTACATTTTTTAAGTGGGAGACGAAGGCAGGAAGTCCTCTTCTGGAGATAAATATTTTCCGGGCTAACCGGGTTTTCACCTTCTCTAACCTGGCAGCTCTCATTAACTATAGCGCAACCTTTGGTGTAGCCTTCCTTTTGAGCCTTTACCTCCAGTATATCAAGGGCCTGAGCCCGCAAAATGCAGGGCTTATTATGGTAGCCCAGCCCATTGTGATGACTGTTTTTTCACCATTTGCCGGCCGCCTTTCCGACCGCATGGAACCACGCGTAGTGGCCTCAACAGGAATGGCGTTGATCGCCATTGGGCTTTCCTTTTTCATTTTTTTAAACGAAAAAACGGCCCTGGCATTAATTGTAGCCGATTTGGCCCTCCTGGGCTTAGGTTTTGCCCTCTTCTCATCCCCCAACACTAATGCAATCATGAGTTCCGTTTCAAGGAAGTTTTACGGGGTGGCCTCAGGAATTGTCGCTACCATGCGCATGACCGGACAGATGCTCAGCATGGGTGTTGTTATGCTGCTTTTTGCGGCCTACATCGGAAGGATCCCGATTACACCCCCGTGCTATCCGCTCTTTCTGAAGAGTATAAGGTCTGCCTTCATCATCTTTTCCGCCCTCTGCTTCGCCGGCATATTTGCCTCCCTGGCCAGAGGAAAGCTGCGGTGAATTCTTGTACAGAGCGAGCAGTATTATTGGCAGCAAGGGGTTTAACATACCAGAGGAAGTTCATCAGATGCTGCGGGGGCTTGATTTCTCCTCCAAGGCATTTGGATTAGGCCTTCGCCTTGTTCTGGCCCGGAAAATTTTGGAGGCCCATGCCGGCCACATTAAACTGGAAACAGAGGACGAGATCAATCGTTTTGTCATTCACTTGCCCGCGCCGTCTGATTCTACGTTGTAATCAAAAATATACCTATTAAATCTCCCCTCACCCCTCTTTACAAAGAGGGGATATAATCCCCCCTTTGTAAAGGGGGATTAAGGGGGATTTGAACGCAACTTGGTCTG
>JASEGX010000179.1 GCA_030017815.1 Thermodesulfobacteriota bacterium
CAACCAAACTTAAGACAAGCCGCCCAACTTTGAATTTTGCACGGCGCCCCCGCCGTCAAGAGCAGCCGTTTGTTAGCGCCTGTATGATGTTACAAAAGTGACTGTACTCAAAAATAATATTTGACGACTGAACTGCTACTTTCATATAGGCTATCGTTCATCTTAAATGTGCAGTCTCAAAAACTCTTTTGAAAAGAAATCTATTTAATGCAAAAATCGAGACTAATCCATAGGTTGTATCAACAACTGCGATTAGGAGTTGGCTGAATAAAGTTTTGGGATCTGCAAGATTTCTTAATTCAATTGCACCTGACAGACATGAACTGAATATCTGAATGATGGTCGCAAACATGAATGCTACGAATAAAGTATTCAAGGCCGCACGATTTGTACAAATGGTAAACAGGTTATTGCTATTGCGAGTAATATTAGTAGCAATCATCCCACTTACAATTAATCCAGCGATAATATGAAGAAAGGTCGATATTGATATGGCGACGAACGCTATCCGCAGAGGGCTCTCGAGATTGAATACTATCAGAGAGGAATACTCAAGGATTCCACCAGGAATACTCCAAGCAATAACGCCGGCCAAAAGGGCTGAAGCATGAAAAAAATCTTCAAGCGAAATGTCACCGGGCAACTTTATTGCACCGAAAACCATCGGACGAAATAATCTTCCAAGAGCAAACAAATGTATAAGTGTTGTGCATACGGCCAAGAAAATGGCCACAGAAAAAGCAGTTACCGCTTTTATGGAACTTACAATTAGGCCAATTCCAATAAGCATACAAATTATACCAATTATGATGGCCTTCCGACTATCTTTTTCATAAGATTCGGCGACAGATGGCATTGCTTCATAGTAGACTTGCCGATTGAATACGGCTGCCCTAATGAAAGAGACTACCGCTATAATTATCAGAAAGAAACCAATTAAAGACCACAATTTCTGAATCTCTCCATCAGTATAATTTTAAGCGCTAACATTATATATTATATCGACTCGACTTTTTTTCATCAAAACTCGCATACAAAAGCAATGATACTAAAATTTGGCAAACAGTACAATAAAATGAAATCCGATTAAATATCAATTAGATAAGCCGATAGCATGAAATCCAGAAGTCTACTTTTTGTTGTAATTATCAAGGTTATGTCGACTCGACATAAGTATGGCAATTTATTATCTGATGGATGTCCACATTGCCATCATGGCAGGCTTATCCGACCCGTACAAACTTTCTGTACATACTCTCAACCTTCTTCTGGGTCACATACGGCTTGTGGACCCTGAACCCACCTCCAAAGGAATGAGGAATATGCATGAGTTCGTGGATAAGAACCTTAATCTGCTCTTCTTTGCTGAGCTTATCAAACCTTTCAGAAATAACCTCAATAACATAATGAGGCCTCTGGTTGAGGGCTAATTGCATGATTCTGGAAAGACCGTGGCAGCGGGCAATTACCCTCTTGCTGTTAGAGTCTTTGCTCCTTATACAAACCAGCCTGGATTCATCCACATGGGTCATTTGTAGTTTATTAATAATGACTTTTATTGATGCACCAATGTCCTCGGCCAATTCGTACTGAATCATAGGTGAAAAATAAGCATAGCTAAGGGGGAAAATCAAGAGCTTTCATCAGATGGCGGGGTTTAGTAAATGTCGCCAGCTACGCGGTGTTACCTTTAAACCCGGCCTTCAGCCCTCAGGCAATCCTTAAATACCTTGTAGAAATGCTCATTCTGGGACAGCGACTTTTGCAAAATCTCCCGCATTTCGCCCAGGTCCTTTTCATTGATAATGGCATCTACAGAGAGGGAAAAGGCCATTGACGTATCCAGTGTCCTGTGCTGAGCGGAAATGAGAAATAAAAAGATATTGCGCCGTACAGATATAGGCAGGCGCTCCAGATACCTTAAAACGGGGTTGTTTCCCGTCCCTCCTTCCGCGGATTTTTCACTTACAACCATCACATCATAATGATTATAACGTACCTTGGCATAAAAGGTCCGCAGGTCATCGGCCGCGCTCGTTTTGTAGTCAAGCCCATCCAGGGCACGAACAATGCCCTCCTTTATAGACTCATCCGGCACACAAACCAGCCCGGTCTTCGTCCCTGCTTCGAAGAATTCGATAGCGATATCCTGATCGGTATCCGGCAAAAGGTCGGTCTCTTCACTTTTTTCCCTCGTATCTATAGGAATCTTACCTTTGCAATCAGGGCAGGTAAGGACGACTTTAGTGTTCGCCGGTAACTTTTCATCTGGAACAAGAAAGCGCTTCTGACATCCAGGGCATGAGATTTCCATATTTAAGATTTACCTCCTGTGTTCCTTGCCATAATTCCCGTCCAGCTTCAACCCCTCGATATCGGAGGTTTTTTCACCTTTTTGGGCCTTGAGCTGGTCTATGCCCCGGCTGACCACCGCACGGTGTGAGGCATAGGCCAAAGCAGTTTCTTCAGTAATCAGGCCTCGCTCGTAAAAACGGAGGATATCTTTATCAAAGGTCTGCATGTTAAATGCCTCACCGCCGTCTATGATCTCGTAAAATGTCTTTCCTTCTGATTCGCCATTCAAAATAGAGTCTTTGATCCGTACGTTGTTGTTCATGACCTCGAAAACAGCCACTCTCCCCCCGCCCACTTTGGGCAGGAGTTTCTGGCAGACCACCCAGCGTATAGTATCAGCGAGGCGTATGCGGATCTGCTGTTCTTCATCTTTACTAAACATGCCTATAATACGGTTGACGGTCTGACCGGCATCTACCGTATGCAGAGTGGAAAACACCAGATGACCTGTCTCCGCGGCGCTCAAACCGATCTCTATGGTTTCGCGGTCGCGCATCTCGCCTACCAGGATTACATTCGGGGCCTGCCTGAGGGCGGCACGAAGCCCATGTGCAAAGCTGTCAAAATCCGCGCCCAGTTCCCTCTGGTTAAATGTGGCCTTCCTATGGGCATGAACAAACTCTATAGGGTCTTCCAGGGTGACAACGTGCACCGGCTCCGCCTCATTTATCTCATTGAGGATGGCCGCAAGAGAGGTCGATTTACCGGTGCCCGTGGCTCCGGTGAAGAGAATTATCCCATTTCGTTCCCTGGCCATTTTATAAAAAGATTCGGGCAGCTCAAGTTCCTTAACGGTCGGGATATGGGTGCTCAGTTTCCGCATCACGGTAGAGTAATAACCCTTTTGCTGAAAGACGTTTACCCTGAAACGCGCCCGGCCGGGAAGCTGATAGGAAAAATCACAGGAACCTTCCCGAGCCAGGGCCTTGAGCAGCCTTGCATCCGAACCCATCAGGTGAAGGGCAAATATCTCTGCCTGATAAGGCGTAATCTGCTCAATGGGCGAATCCAAGGATACCGGAACCAGGCGGCCCGATGAAACTACCTGAAATGGCCGCCCCACAGTTACGTTTAGATCGGAGATGTTCTCCTGAGACTCCAGCATCCGGGTTATGATCTGATCAATGTCAGCCTTATTCAGAGACAATTTTTATACCTCCGTGAAATCTTCCGGCGGCTTCTTTAAAAATTGGGTAAATTTTTCTTTGTTTATACCCTTGTTATACGCCTCAGCGGCATCGATCCACCCTTTCTGCAGGAGTTCCATAATGGCATCGTCCAAGGTCTGCATGCCGTATTTTTTACCGGTCTGCATGGCAGATGGGATCTGATAGGTTTTCCCCTCACGGATGAGGTTGCGCACTGCCGGTGTGGCAATCAATATTTCCAGGGCCACACACCTGCCTTTAATGTCCACACGTTTGAACATGGTCTGTGAGACCACAGCCCGCAAGGCATCAGCCAGGGTGGAGCGCACCTGAGGCTGCTGGCTGGCCGGGAAGATTTCAATCATGCGGTCCACGGTCTTGAATGCGTTCAGTGTGTGTAGGGTGGCAAAGACCAGGTGGCCGGTCATAGCCGCCTCCATGGCCAGGGCGATAGTTTCCAGATCCCGGAGCTCACCGACCAGGATAATGTCCGGGTCTTCACGCAAGCTGGCCCTGAGGGCCGCGGCAAAAGACTTCGTGTGCGTCCCTACCTCACGATGGTTCACAATACAGCCTTTGCTCTTGTGCACAAACTCGATAGGGTCTTCAACCGTGATAATATGATCCTTGCGGGTCGTATTGGCGTGATCAACAATCGCGGCCAGTGTCGTTGATTTACCGCTGCCGGTAGGACCGGTCACCAATATCATCCCCTTGGGGAGCGTAGCCAGATTCTTAACCACCGCCGGCAGGCCCAATTGTTCGGCCGACAGGATATCGCTTGGTATCTCTCTGAAAACCGCCCCTACGCCGTATTTCTGCATGAAAAAATTGGCGCGATACCTGGCTAATCCCGGGATCTCATGACCGAAATCAAGATCACCGGTCTCCTCAAATATCTTGATCTTGTCCTCCGGGGTGATCTCGTAGAGCATGGCCTTGAGTTCATCGTTTTCCATGACCTTATACTTGACCCGTTCCATCTCACCCCGAATACGTAAGATAGGTTGAGATCCGGATATAAGATGCAGGTCCGAGGCGCCCTGCTCATGCATCAATTTAAAGAAGGCATCAATCTGGGCCATCTTTAGCCAATCCTCCGCTTGAGTTAGATATTTACCACTCCAGGCCGTCAGCTTTCAGCCTGCTGATCTCTGATGGTCCGCTGCAGGCGGACTGAATGCATAATAGTTACCTCACATATATCGACACAAAAAAGAAAAACCTTAACCACCGGACTCAAGCATCCAAGACAAGGCGGGCGGGCAGAGGCGTTCTCTGCGCACTCTGCGGTGAACTATTACAATTAAGGCTGTAATACCAAAATGATAATGTCCTAATTAGCCAAAGTAGAAATGTCCTAATT
>JASEGX010000009.1 GCA_030017815.1 Thermodesulfobacteriota bacterium
GTATGGAGCAATACGCCGCAAGGAGGAGCGATCGAAGGCAACGCCGCAGATGATGCCTTGATGGTGGATCAGGGCCTATTCCTGGCTTGACATTTGCAAGGCCTCCTTGCTATATTCACTACATCGTGAAAAAGTCTGAGCAGACGTCAACTGAAAGTCGCATGTCTCCCAAGATAAAATTCATTTTTATTACCGGCGGGGTCTTGTCTTCCCTAGGCAAGGGCCTGGCCGCAGCCTCCATCGGAGCGCTCCTTGAAAGCCGCGGTCTCAGGATAACCATCCAGAAACTGGATCCCTATATCAACGTTGATCCCGGCACCATGAATCCCTTCCAGCATGGCGAGGTTTTCGTCACAGACGACGGAGCCGAGACAGACCTCGATCTGGGCCATTACGAACGCTACACCCGTGCCAGACTTGATCGTAATAGCAACTATACCACCGGACGAATCTATTATTCAGTAATCACCAAGGAACGCCGGGGTGAGTACCTGGGAGGTACCGTACAGGTTATACCCCATATTACGGATGAGATTAAGCAAAGCATATTAGCGGTTGCCCATGACGTAGATGTGGTCATTGTCGAGATCGGAGGCACCGTAGGTGATATAGAAGGCCTGCCCTTTCTGGAGGCCATCCGGCAATTTAAGCAGGATGTGGGCAAGGAAAATGTGCTTTATATACACCTTACTTATGTCCCCTATATCAAGGCTGCCGGTGAAGTCAAGACTAAACCCACCCAGCATAGCGTAAAGGAGCTGCGTGAAATAG
The DNA here is from genome assembly GCA_030017815.1 of Thermodesulfobacteriota bacterium. Classification (GTDB taxonomy): domain Bacteria; phylum Desulfobacterota; class QYQD01; order QYQD01; family QYQD01; genus QYQD01. The sequence continues at coordinate 772 of JASEGX010000009.1, forward strand.
GTATTCAACCGGACATTCTCCTCTGTCGTACCGAGCAGTTTCTAACCGGGGATCTTAAGGCCAAGATAGCCCTTTTCTGTAATGTAGAGGAAGACGCGGTAATAACCGCCAAAGATGTAGAAAGCATCTACGAGGTGCCGTGTGTCTTTCACAAGGAAGGCCTTGACGACAAGATAATAGAAAAGTTGAATATCTGGACCAGGGCCCCGCGTTTAAAAGATTGGGAGGACCTGGTCCATCGGCTAAAACACCCGGAATTTACGGTGCGCATTGCTATTGTAGGTAAATATGTCGGCCTCAAAGAGTCATACAAGAGCTTAAATGAGGCCCTGGTCCATGGCGGGCTGGCCAATCGCGCCAGCGTAGATCTGGTTTATATACGCTCGGATGAAGTAGGTGAAGACGACCTAAAAGATTCGCTGGCGGATGTAGATGGAATATTGGTTCCAGGAGGGTTTGGCGCACGCGGCATAGAAGGTAAGATCGCCGCCATCCGTTACGCCCGGGAGAACAAGATTCCCTTTTTTGGTATATGCCTCGGGATGCAACTCGCGGTGGTAGAATTTGCCCGCAACGCCGCCGGCCTTTCCGGGGCACACAGTACAGAATTTAACACCCAGACCCCCTATCCGGTCATCTATCTGATGAAGGAATGGTACGACTTCCGAACCCGGCAGGTTCAGGTCCGGGATGAAGACAGTCAGAAAGGAGGGACCATGCGTCTTGGGGCTTACCCCTGCCGCCTGGCCAACGATTCTCTGGCCCTTGCCGCCTACCACACCGGGGAAATTTCCGAGCGCCATCGCCACCGTTATGAGTTCAATAATCTGTACCGGGAAGTTCTGGAAAAGAACGGCGTGAGAGTAACCGGTCTTTCACCGGATGGAGAACTGGTTGAAATAATAGAGATTCCTGACCATCCATGGTTTCTAGCCTGTCAGTTTCACCCGGAATTCAAGTCACGCCCCATGTCTCCCCACCCGCTGTTTGGGGCCTTTATTAAGGCCGCATTAGAACAGAGGCAGGTGGTGGCTGAGAGACAAAAAAAAGCTGTTGGAAAATGATACCAGAACTGGCTATTGGACCGATTAAGGTAGGAGGTGTCAATTCCCCTCTGTTAATTGGAGGGCCGTGTGTTTTAGAGTCAGAAGAGTCTGCCCTGCACATAGCCGTCACCTTGCAAGAAAGCGCCTATCGTCATGGTTTTTCTTACATATTCAAGGCGTCTTATGATAAGGCGAACCGTACCTCGCTGCATTCCTATAGGGGGCCTGGTTTAGAAAAGGGCCTGGAAATGCTGGACAGGATCAAAAAAAGAGCGGGGGTTTTGATCCTTTCCGATGTACATAGTCGCGCGGAAGTAGCCCCCGCCGCCGAAGTATTAGACATCCTCCAGATCCCCGCGTTTCTCTGCCGGCAGACAGACCTGGTGCTGGAAGCGGCGGCTACCATGAAGCCCTTAAATATTAAAAAGGGGCAGTTTCTGGCTCCATGGGACATCGGGGAGGTAGTAGAAAAGGCTAAATCCACCGGTAACTCGCGCATCTTGCTTACAGAGAGAGGGACTTCATTCGGCTATAACAACTTGGTGGTGGACATGCGCTCTCTGGTTATCATGCATCAGTGTGGCCTACCGGTCATCTTTGACGCCACACATAGTGTACAGCTTCCTGGCGGAAGCGGTACATGCTCCGGCGGTCAAAGGGAGTTTATTCCTCATTTGTGCCGGGCGGCCATGGCTGTAGGAGTGGAGGGCATATTTATGGAGGTGCATGCGGATCCTGACCGGGCGCTGTGCGACGGCCCTAATTCCTGGCCACTGGATAAGGTGGATGAATTACTGGCAGGGCTTATGCGGATACATAACGCTATCCGGGATCTCAAAATTGAGCTCTGAAATTTGAAATTCTTTAGGATACATGGCGCTATCAACAGATAAAACCAAAAAAATAAAAAGGCTTTCGGATAAGGCGAGACAAGTCAAGGTCTTGCTTCTGGATGTGGATGGTGTCTTGACCGATGGAAGGATTACCTATAATGACCGCGGTGAAGAGATAAAATCCTTCCACGTACGCGATGGTCTTGGTATAAAGTTGCTACAGAGGTGTGGAATAGAAGTAGCCATTCTGACCAGTCGAATCTCTGAGGCGCTGCTCCATCGGTGTAGAGAACTTAAAATTGAGACTGTACTGCAGGGTATGGAACCCAAATTAGCCGCCTATGAATGGCTTCTCCATAATAAAGGATTGGTGGACAGCCAGGTAGCTTATATTGGCGATGATTGGGTCGATATACAGATATTGAAGCGCGCGGGATTGCCTGTAGCAGTGAAAAATGCCGACAAAGGGATAATGGCATACGTTGACTACGTGACTAAACAAGATGGGGGCCAGGGAGCGGTACGAGAGGTATGCGAGTTTATTTTAGAGGCTAAGGGACTTAAGAAAAAGGTGCTGGCGGCCTTTACTTAGTGTTCATCCGGAAACTACTGTTTCCGGCTTCACGCTTTCAGCAATCAGCGTTCAGCTTAATGTGTTGTTTGTCTTAGATTTTTGGATAGAGGGGTATAAAAGGCTTAAACTTGACCGGTAAGAGGCTCTCATGGGCTGTGTTGGCCACTGTGGTTATTCTGGCGACCGGGTTTTTTTTAATGTGGCCACGGACCCGGCAAGCGGGTTACCCTCCAGACATACCTAAATGGTTTCTTAACTCGGAACAAAGGGATGCCGATCTTAAAATGGAGAACGTAGAGTATACAAATAATCGGGATGGAAGGGATGAATGGGTACTCTATGCCAGGTTTGCCCGGTACTTTAAAGGGGAAGAAGAGGTTCTTTTGGATAGTGTGCGGACAAATTTTTTCTTAAAGAGCGGCAAGACGGTAACCGTATCTGGTGAACACGGCACCTACGATACTCAATCTAAGGACATCAATCTTTGGGGCCACGTTTCAGCGATAGCTTCGGACGGAGGACGTTTTTACACCAACGCTATCACCTATAACAGCAAAGAGCGCGTGCTCCGCACGCCGGAAGAAGTAACCGTTCTCGGTTCAAAAATTGACCTGAAAGGTAAGGGTTTGCTTTATGAACTGAATACCGGTAAGATGTCTGTGCTGAAAGAGGTACGGGTAATTACACAAAGAAAATTAAAATAAGCGCTCAGTTTTCAGCCCATCTGAGCAGATCGGCCGCTGAGCCTGAACGAATACAAGAAGGTAACTTATGGATTTAAAGGGGCGTTTTCTTCTTTTTAAAATGTTTTTAGCGTGTACCCTGGCATCATTTGCCCTGAGTACGGCTTCGTATGCCACGGAGACCCCGAATCGGAAGGCCGTACCTATCCATATTAAGGCCAACCGGTTAGATTCATACAATAAAGAAAATAAAATTATATTTACCGGTGATGTTATAGCTAAAAAGGCCGAGTTGACTATCTATGCCGATCAGATGACTGTCTTTTACCGCAAGGCCGAGGGAAAAGAGGCCGGCCAGGGGGAGGGTGCGGACCAGGTGGAAAAGATTTTTGCCAAGGGACATGTCAAGATTACAAAGGGCAAGCGTATTGCCACTGGCGACGAAGCGGTTTATTATGAGGCCGAACAGAATGTTATCCTGACCGGTAACCCAAAGGTCTGGGAAGGTAACAGTATGATTAAGGGTAGCAAGATTACCGTCTTCCTGGACGAAGACCGCAGTATAGTAGAAAGCCGGGCGGGAAACAGGGTTGAGGCTATAGTTTACCCGGAAAAATAATGCACTCGGAAAAAGTAAAATTTTACCGCAGAGGTCGCCGAGGACGCTGAGATAAGGAATGAAGTTATTCGTTAATTGTTATTCGTTATTCGAGTAACAAATAACTAATAACCAATAACGAAAATGAAGTTTTCTCTGCGGACTCTGCGCGCTCAGCGGTGAAAAGGCTTTTTTACGAGGCCGTCCAAAATGATAAAAGGTTAATTTATGGGTACCCTTGTCGCTAATAACCTGGTCAAATCTTACCGCCAGCGCCGGGTCGTGGATCACGTCAGCATCAGGGTCGAATCCGGCTCAATAATCGGCTTGCTTGGACCTAATGGAGCGGGAAAGACAACGACTTTCTACATGATTGCGGGTCTGATCAAGCCGGATGAGGGGCAAGTAGTTTTGAACGGCGAAGACTTGACCCACTATCCCATGTATCAGAGGGCCCGTCGCGGCATTACCTACCTGGCCCAGGAACCGTCTGTCTTTCGTAAGCTTACGGTTGAGGAAAACATATTAGCTGTGCTGGAGACGATAAAACTGCCCCGGGAGGAAAGAAGTGCCCGTTTAAGAAGCCTGTTGGAAGAGTTAAAAATCGATCATCTGGCCAGGCACAAAGCCTACTCACTTTCCGGTGGAGAACGGAGGCGGCTTGAGATACTGCGCGCGCTGGCTATTCAGCCATCATTTATTTTACTTGACGAACCATTTGCGGGCATAGATCCCCTGGCCGTTTCGGATTTGCAGGCCATCGTCCGGCAACTTAAAGAAAAGGGCCTGGGCATACTCATCTCTGATCACAATGTACGGGAAACATTGTCTGTTTGTGACTGGGCCTATATCCTGACCGAAGGAAGGATTCTGGAGGCCGGGAATTCGCAGCATATCGCTGCCAGTGAGGTGGCGCGCAAGATTTATCTGGGCGAACAATTTACGCTGTGATGAATAACTTATTGCTACGACAATTAAAAAGCCCAAATCCCCCTGTAGCCCCCTTTTTCAAAGGGGAATTTGGCGAATTCATGTATTTAAATGCTGTTGTAATAAAAGTCTGGCTTATTTAAGCTAGGGATCTAACGTGGTTTTAGAACTCAAACAACAGTTAAGGCTTACCCAACAATTGGTGATGACCCCGCAATTGCAGCAGGCCATCAAGATGTTGCAATTGTCCCGGTTAGAACTGTTGGATAGCATCCACCAGGAATTGGAGGCTAATCCGATACTGGAAGAAGGACCAGAGGAGGATGCCGAGGATTCCCCCGTACCCTCCGAAGCAACCTCAAATGAGGAGGTAAGTGTTCAAGACAGACTGCCACCTGAAGTGATGGATAGCCAGCGAGCCATGGAAGAACTTAACTGGGAAGATTATATTGATGAATATAACACCAGTAGCGCCGGCTATTCCGCCTATTCATTTGAGGAGAAAGAATCAACTTCTTTTGAGGCTACGTTAAGTCGAAAACCCTCCCTATCCTCGCACCTCATGTGGCAGTTTATTCTGTCACCTTGTACAGAAGAAGAAAAACTTGTCGGTGAGTTGATTATCGGCAACCTGGATGCTGATGGTTATCTTAACGCCTCCCTCTCAGAGATTGCGGCCTCTGCACATGTCCCTGAAGAGCTGGTTTTGGAAGTCCTTAAAAAGATTCAAGGGTTTGACCCGGTCGGAGTTGCCGCCCGTGATCTTAAAGAATGTCTGTTGATACAGACCCGGCAGCTGGGACTAGAGGGCACGTTAGTCGAGACCATCATATCTAATCATCTCCATCAACTAGAGGTCAAAAACTACCAGGCCATCGCCAAGGAGACAGGGTCTTCTTTGGCCGACGTTATCAAGATTGTGGAAGTGATAACCCGGCTGGAGCCAAAGCCGGGACGGGCTTACAGTGGCGAAGAGACCCACTATATCAGCCCGGACATCTTTGTCTATAAGGTGGGAGATGCGTTCGTTATCGTCTTAAATGACGAGGGACTACCGAGGTTGCGGGTGAGTCCATTTTATCGGGGCATCTTGAACCAATCATCGGATGGTGACGCCCCGGTCAAGGACTATATCCAGGGCAAATTGAGGTCCGCGGTCTGGCTGATCCGAAGCATTCATCAAAGACAGCGCACCATCTATAAAGTAACCGAGAGTATCGTCAAGTTTCAGCGGGATTTTTTGGAAAAGGGCATAGCTTATTTAAAACCGCTTATATTAAAGGATGTGGCTGAGGATGTGGAAATGCACGAGTCAACCGTAAGCAGGGTAACCACGAATAAATATGTTCATACCCCTCAGGGCTTGTTGGAGCTTAAATTCTTTTTCAATACCGGGATCAGTTGTGCACATGGAGAAGTTATGGCTTCAGAAGCGGTAAAAGATAAGATTCGACGTCTGGTCCAATCCGAGAATTCAAGCCATCCGTATAGCGATAAGGAAATTGCCAATATGCTAAATAAAAATGATATTAATATTGCGCGGCGAACAATAGCTAAGTATAGGGAAGTGATGGGAATCCTCCCTTCTAACCAGAGAAAAAAATTCGCACAATAGCAGTCAGCACTCAGCTTTCAGCAGTCAGCAAAAACCTCATGGCTGATAGCTGAGAGCTAAAAGCGCGAAGCCGGAAATAGTTGTTTCCGGATGAGCGCAAAACTAGTTAATCTGTAAAAAGCTTGGACGGCACAGTAAAAAGCTCCAGTTGCAAGGCGCGCAAATCCTGAGGAATGAGGCGTACTTGTAGCTACGCCGCAGTGACGAAGGATGCCGCGCAACGCAGCAAATGGACTTTTTACGAAGCCGTCAAATTTGAATTCAGCCACATGGAGGATTAATCTATGCAAATTTCGGTAACGTTCAGGCACATGGAACCATCAGAGGTTTTACGCAATTACGCTATTGAACGGGTGAAAAAAGTTAAAAAGTTTTTAGAGGGATTTGCCGAGGCCAATGTAACTCTTTCTATCGAGAAGTTTAGACATATAGCCGAGGTAAATATCCTGGCCAATGGAGCAAAAATAGTAGGCCAGGAAGAAACCAACGATATGTACTCGGCCATTGATCTGGTCATGGATAAAATAGAAAAGCAGGTCAAAAAGCACCGGGAAAAGGTAAAAGATAAAAAGTCTGTATCCAACACCAGGCCCCCCCGGACCGTGGGCATAAATATCTTGAGTTACGACCGTTCCGAGGGAGAAAACGCCCCCAGAATAATAAAAAGCGAGAGGTACCTGGCCAAGCCCATGTACCTGGATGAAGCAGTAATGCAGCTCGACGTCTTAGATAACGAATTTCTGGTCTTTACTAACGCCGAATCAGAAACCATTAATGTCATTTATAAACGCAAAGATGGTGACTATGGGCTTATTGAGCCGGAGCCAAAATAATAATAGAGAAGCCTATATGCAAATCAGTGAGTTAATATCTTCGGACCATATAATAACCAACCTTAGAGCCAATTCCAAGCAAGATGCCCTGGTAGAACTGGCGGAAGTGCTTGTACGTAAAAATAAGATACTGGATAAGGAGACCGTGCTCTCCATTTTGCTGGAAAGGGAAAAGTTGGGTAGTACCGGAATAGGCGATGGAGTAGCCATACCCCACGGCAAGTTAAAGGGCCTGGACCGGGTTATCATATCCCTGGGACGCAGTCTTTCCGGAGTGCCTTTTGATTCTGTCGATGGGAAACCCGTGCAGCTTCTTTTTCTACTTCTAGCCCCGGAGGAATCGGCCGGCCTATATCTGCGGATTCTGGCCAAGCTTTCGCGTTTTTTAAAAAATCCCGTCTCTAAGGAAAAATTGCTGGGTGCAAAATCGGCGGAAGAAATGGCCGAGATCATCAAGAGCGAGAGCGAAGAAATTTGACTATATTTCTACTTTGGCGTGTATGTTAAATCCGGTCCAGGTTGTTATCATTACAGGACTTTCCGGATCCGGCAAAAGTACTGCGCTTCGTGCCTTTGAGGATCTTGGTTATTATTGTGTTGATAACCTCCCGGTTGTCCTTCTTCCTCAGTTCTTGCACATCCAGAAACCTGCCCCCGGTCAAACTGTCCGGGCGGCACTAGTAATGGATATGCGCGAACAAGATTTCCTGAAAGAGTATGCCACCATCTTTGCTAACCTTAAAAAAGAGGGCTTTAAATTAGAAATGCTTTTCCTCGAGTCTTCAGACGATGTACTGTTAAGAAGATTCAGTCAGACCAGGCGACACCATCCTTTGATCCCTTCTTCGGTAGTAACGACGGTTATGGATGCCATAGCCCTGGAGCGGAGGCAATTAGCCCTTCTAAAAGAAGAGGCAGATCGGGTCATAGATACAAGTTTCTATAATCTCCATCAACTCCGTGGGGCCATTGGCAGTTTGTATGGCTCCCGCGTTGATCTCAATCGTCTGCTTATTCATCTCCTTTCCTTTGGCTTTAAATATGGTGTCCCCGGCGAGGCGGACTTAGTCTTTGATGTGCGTTTTTTGCCTAATCCTTTTTTTGTGCCGGATTTGAAGGAACTTGACGGGACAAGCCCGGGAGCTAAGGACTACGTCCTAAAAGACCAGACCACACAGACTTTTTTAAGTAAGGTCTCCGGGTTGTTATTTTTCCTTATCCCGCTTTTTAAAAGAGAAGGTAAAATGTATGTTACCATAGCCACTGGTTGTACGGGCGGCAGACACCGCTCGGTGACGGTCACAGAGGAATTAAATAATATTCTTACGGAGAAGGGCTACGAGGTTGTAGTCCATCATCGGGATATTCTACTGGGCTGATTTTACGGGGGTGACGATGGTCGGTATAGTGTTGGCCACACATGGCAAGCTGGCAGAAGAATTGGTTAAGGTATCCGAGTTCATCGTGGGACGGATGGAACAGGTTACAGCCGTGTCCATAGACCCGTCACAAGATGTGGAGATTTTGCGTAAGGAAATCCAAAAAGCTATTAAAGGGGTGGATAGTGGTAACGGCATCCTCATTTTGACGGACATGTTTGGAGGAACCCCTTCCAATATTAGCCTTTCCTTTCTGGAAGAAGGGAAGATTGACGTCGTCACCGGTGTTAACCTGCCTATGCTGATGAGGTTGACCCATTCTCGTGAAAAATTAACCCTGGCTGAGGTAGCTGAACAGGCCAAATCTTACGGCCGCAAGGGCATCTCTCAAGCTAGCGAAGTACTCAAGAAATAGCTTCAGAAAATAAACTGATCGCAACCTTGCTTGATTTATTAACCCGGTGATTAAATACTTGTCATGCCGGACTTGATCCGGCATCCAGTTCCTTCTGGATTCCCGCTTTCGCGGGAATGACGTATTTTGTCGCCGGAGTAATAAAACCTCACTGGTCATTGGTTTTTTAAGACAGCTTAAATAATGGTTAAAGATGGCTCCTGTAAGATCATCCGGATGACTGAGGATGATTTGCCTGAGGTTATGCTCATTGAAAAAGCCTCCTTCCCTGCTCCTTGGACCGAACAAGCCTTCCGTGACGAGTTCGTCTGTCCTTTTTCTTATCCTTACGTGGCAAAAGCCAGCGATATTCATCCTTCTTTTGTCCTGGGATATATCTGTTTTTGGATAATCCTGGATGAACTCCACTTACTTAACCTGGCCGTTCATCCGGTCTATTGCCGGCAAGGGATCGGCAGAGAACTACTTTCCTTTGCGCTTAAGATGGGTAGGGCGGCGGGTACACAGTTCGCCACCCTGGAGGTCAGACCATCCAATATTGCAGCTATAACTCTTTATAAAGATGCGGGATTCATTCCGGTAGGCAGAAGGCCGGGATATTATTCGAATAGCAAGGAAGACGCAATTATCATGGAGTATGACTTTCTTAAAAAGGTGACGGATACGGAAGATATGTGTTGACTTAACCAGCCAGGTTTTCTAATATTTTTATTAATATTCTTATTTTCTCTGTGGTTCTCCTGTTAAATAGGGTTCTTTCGACAGGGCTCAGAACCCTGAGTTTATCGAAGGGTTCCCTTAGGGGAAATTAACAGGGTGAATCTGTGGGTAATCTTTTGACAACACGTAAACATCGAAAGGGGTAAAATATGCCTATTAAAGTAGCCATTAACGGATTTGGTAGAATAGGCCGATTTTTATTGCGTATCATTGCCCAACGGCAGGAGAAAGACATAGAGGTGGTAGCTATAAACAGCCGGGCTGATTCTTCAGTCCTGGCCCATCTGCTAAGATACGACTCGGTACATGGCCCGTTTAGTGGCACTGTGGAGGCAAGGGCCCATGCCTTGACTGTCAACGGCAAAGAGGTTGCTATTACCGGCATTACCGATGACCTGTCCCGTCTGCCATGGCGTGACCTTGGAGTGGATATCGTCCTTGAATCTACGGGTAAATTTAGAGATAAGGAATCGAACCTGAAACACTTACAGGCCGGGGCGCAGAAGGTCATAATTAGCGCGCCGGGCAAAAACGTAGATGCAACAATAGTCATGGGTGTAAATGAAGAAATATATCAGCCGGACAAACACCACATTATCTCTAACGCCTCCTGTACCACCAATTGCCTGGCACCGGTGGCCAAAGTACTCCACGATGCCTTTGGTATTGAACGTGGTCTAATGACTACGGTTCATTCTTATACCATGGATCAGCGCATCCTCGATGGCTCCCATAAAGATTTACGCCGGGCCCGTGCTGCCGGAATGTCTATAGTGCCGACTACCACAGGCGCGGCCGCAGCTGTAGCCAAAGTCATTCCAGAACTTGAAGGAAAGCTGGATGGACTGTCCGTACGGGTCCCCACTCCTGACGTCTCATTGGTTGATCTGGTCGCCGAGATGTCCAAAGAGGTTACAAAAGAAGATATCAACAGCGCCCTTAAAGAAGCAGCGCAGGGTAAACTGAAAGGGATCTTGGCATATAACACTGAACCCTTAGTTTCTGTAGATTATGCCAGTAGTCCTTACTCCGCCATCGTGGATGCCCCCTTAACCAATGTTATTGGTGGGCGGATGGTCAAAGTCATCGCCTGGTATGATAATGAAAGCGGCTTTTCCTATCGCATGGTCGATCTTGTCCTTTATATGGGCAAGTATCTCGGGTAGCCAGGCATGCGGATAAATTCTGGCGGCCATAATTGGAAGTACGTTTTAGGCTACGATATAAACTATAGGCAACGTCACTGGTCATTAGTCATCGGTCATTGGTTAAGATTAGAAGATTGGTCACTTTTACCAGTGACAAATGACTATTGACAAATAACATTCACTATAAAAAAGGAGACTTGCGTGAAATACATAAATGAGGTTGATATCAGGGAAAAATGCCTTTTAATCCGCGTGGATTTCAATGTCCCCTTAGATGAGCATGGTAATATAACCGATGACGTTCGCATTCGAAGTGTCTTACCAACAATCAATCACGCCTTGGATGAACATGCCAAAATCATCCTTACCTCACATATGGATCGGCCTAAGGGGCAGGTGATGGAAGAGTGTCGACTTACACCGGTTGCCAAGCGGCTTTCCAGATTATTACACAAGGATGTAACCATGGCGCCAGACTGTATAGGTGAAAAAGTGAAGGCGCTTATTGCCAAAATGCAGCCTGGAGACATAATACTTCTCGAAAACTTACGATTTCACCCGGGTGAAGAAAAAAACGATCCTGAATTCGCAAAACAATTGGCTGAACTGGCAGACATCTATGTAAACGATGCCTTTGCCGTGACCCATCGGGCCCATGCCTCGGTAGTCGGTGTTACGGATTATTTCAAGGAATGTGTGGCCGGTTTTCTTATGAAAACGGAGATGGATTATTTCCATCGTTCCATGGAGGATCCGGCCAGGCCCCTTGTAGCGGTCATTGGCGGGGCCAAGGTGTCCGGTAAACTAACCGCTCTGGAAAATTTACTCTATAAAGTAGATAAGATGATCATCGGCGGGGCCATGGCCAATACATTCCTGAAAAGTGTTAACTGGGACGTCGGGAAATCAAAGGTGGAAGACGACCTCCTGGATACCGCCAAGCATTTGCTCATGCTGGCCAAAGAAAAAGGGGTTAAGCTTTATCTGCCGGTTGACTGCGTAGTGGCCGACCGCCCTGATCCCAAGGCAGAGACAAAAATTACCACCGTTCAGGAGATACCCTCTGACTGGTATGTAATGGACATCGGACCGGCAACCGGGACTCTCTTTTCTGAGGCCTTGCAAAATGCCAAAACCATTATTTGGAACGGGCCTATGGGGGCCTTTGAGATGGATGCCTTTAGCCGCGGCACCATGTCCATGGTGCGGGCTATCGCCAATTCCTATGCCCTGACCATTGTCGGCGGTGGGGATACGGACGTAGCAGTGCACAGGGCCGGCGAGACAAGTAATATCTCTTATATATCCACCGGCGGCGGGGCCTTTCTGGAACTACTGGAAGGGAAAAAACTGCCGGGGATTGTCGCATTGGATCGTTTCAACTGGAACATGGAGGACTGATAGATGGCCCGCAAACCCATAGTTGCCGGTAACTGGAAGATGTACAAAACCATCCCGGAGGCCATGGCCCTGGGCAATACGCTAAGATCCGGGGCCTCTGGGATTTTGGACCGGGAAGTAGTCGTGGCCCCACCTTTTACCGCCCTTGCGGCCGTAGCCAAGACGCTCGAGGGGAGTGGAATTGCCCTTTCCGCACAGAATACCTGCTGGGAGAATGAGGGAGCCTACACCGGAGAAATATCTCCGTTAATGTTAAAGGATGTCGGCTGTAAATACATCATCATAGGACATTCCGAACGCCGCCACATCTTTGGTGAGACTAATGAACTAATTGCCCGAAAAATCAAGGCCACCCTGCTTGCAGGCCTTAAGCCTATATTCTGTATCGGTGAGACCTTGCAGGAACGAGAAACCGGGGAAACCCTGGCCGTCCTCAAAAGGCAGGTTAAGGAAGGACTTAAGCTGATACAGGGCGCGGACATGGACAAAATAGTCATTGCCTATGAACCCGTATGGGCTATCGGCACGGGAAAAACAGCGACCAATAAGCAGGCCCAGGAGGCGCATTCCTTCATTCGCACGCTGCTGGAAGAGCTATTTGAGAAAAATATTGCGTCAGATTTGAGAATATTGTATGGTGGCAGTGTTAAAGCAGGGAATGTGGACGGTCTCATGTCCCAACCAGATATTGATGGTGTGTTGGTTGGGGGAGCTTCACTTGAGGCCGATTCTTTTTTACGCATCATTAAATTTGAGCGTTAGGGTCTAAAATGTACACGCTGGTTGTTGTGTTGCATGTCCTGGTATGTTTGTTTCTGATTGCTATCGTACTCTTGCAGACGGGCAAGGGTGCGGATATCGGGGCTGTTTTCGGCGGGTCAAGCCAGACGCTTTTTGGGAGTGCCGGTCCAGGTACGTTCCTTAGCAAACTTACAGCCATAGCGGCGGTTATTTTCATGGTGACTTCTCTAGGGTTGGCTTATCTAATCAGTCATCGCGAAACCGCCTCGGTTATGAAGGGTGTGCAGTCGGTACCCGCCCCTCCAGCGCCGATGGCCCCGGCACCGTTACAGACACAGCCGGCTGTTCCTAAGCTACCTATGCCAGCACAGCCCCAGACTAAATAAAAGGTTATATGCGCGCTTTGCCGAAGTGGTGGAACTTGGTAGACACGCCATCTTGAGGGGGTGGTAGGCCATGCCTGTGCGGGTTCGAGTCCCGCCTTCGGCACCAAAGACCATAAAATCCCTGAGATTTTTAAGTCTTAGGGATTTTATTTTACAACCGCATCATCTTGAATCCGGCAACGTTACCTCTTTCTCACCCCAGGTTATCGCATCCGGCACGTAGAACAACTTAATAGCCCTATGCGCCTTTCTGCGTAGGTACTCAAACAGACCTTCAGCCACCGTGAGCCTCGTCATATCCGCCCCGGATTCCCAGGAAAGGAGACACGAGAGCTCCACCAGTGACCAGTCTCCTTTAATCTCATGGCGATAAATTCCCCAGAGGAGCTTGGATTTCTCTCCTCCCTCTTTATCCTTCTCATATTCATAAAGCCTAAGGAGTGGGCCGTAATTGCGTTCAAATCCCTCGTCTTCAATGGGAATAATGGCCGGAAAATGGAGAAAGGCCGAACCATCCCGCCGGGTTTTAAGATAAAATAACGGCCATAGCCGGGTAACGCTTTCTTCTTCCTTTTTCTCCGGCCAGACCGTGGTTTCTGACTTGTTGATGATTAAGAAACGGTAGGTGGTCTTTTCTGCCTGGTCCTCCTCCAGCTTCTCTTTGGCGTATTCATAAACCGGCCAGAGGAGAGAAAACTCGTAGCTGTCCGGCTTTTGTTTCTTCGAGAAAATGGGCCAGAACTTTTTGACGTTATAATCTTCACTTTTTGCATACTGGATAAATGGCCAGGGCATATCCCATTGCGTGTAATTATTACGTCGGTCATGGTAGTAATTGAAAAAAGGCCAGAGGACTATCTTCTTATTTTCTATATCCGATGTTTCTGAGATATAAAGCGGGAACAGCATCCACTTCGTCTTTGGTGCATCGGTATCCAGATCCTCCCTGTAGTGAAAGAAAAACGGCCAGAGAACAAAGGAGCGGTCATATTCACCCCTTTTTTTCTCATAACCGTAAAGCGGCCACAAGCGGAAGGCCTGCTCCTCGTCACCTTTTGTCCAGGAAAGTATCGGCCAGAGGATAGTTGTCTTTTTGTTACCTTCCCATCTGGCTGTAGAGTAGAGAGGCCAGAGGAAGAAGGTTATCTCGTCCCGCCCAAACCGCTCTTTGAACTGGCCGTAAACAGGAAAAAGCCCTCCGTAAGATTCTCCGCTTTGCGTTTTACCCCAGAAGACCGGGAAAAAGCCGAAGTCTTCTCTTTTTCCGTCTTCTGATTTTTCCTTTAGCGGTTTGGCGCCTCTCACCAAGGGAATGAAGTGGGTATATCTTTCCTCCGGGGTGAGCCTGTACTTACCAAGGGGGTAGAGAAATTGCCATTCTTTAGTCTCTTTTTCACGATCGTGATGATAAGAGAGAAGAGGTCTTACGGCCCACCCTTCTTCCTTGGGATTGGAATAGGCGCTATAGAAAGGGCCAATAGCATCTACCTCTTGTTTTGTCTCTTTCTGGTCTGCCTGGTTAAAAAAAAGGGGAGAAAAATTGTCACGCCGGCTTTGCCCGTTGAAAGCGGCACAACCCGTAATAAGTAAGCTGAATATGATCCCTATAGGTAAAAAAAATCCCTTGACCCACGCCACTAACGTAACACCGTTCCAACCACGGTTCCGAGGACGGTTATGGGTACCTGCTCCTGTATGCCGGTAGTGGCCTTAGTCACGCTTTTAACGGCCTTCTTGGTCTCATCATAAAGGCTGGGATCGTTGACCAGTTTGCCGAGGGTGCCTTCGCCTTTATCCACCTTCTGAGCCACATTATGAAATGTATCCACAGTATCCTTGGCCTTGTTATAGAGGGTCTCATCGTTGACTAATTTACCCAGAGTGCCCTCTCCTCTCTCCACCTTCTGGGCTACCTCGCTCAGGGTCCCCACCGTCTCTTCTAAAGTACTCACCGTTTTTTCCGCCTTGTTATACAAGGTCTCATCTTTGACCAGCTTGCCCAGCGTGCCCTTACCGGCTTCTACGTCACCGGATATGCTTTTAAAAGAGGCCGAGGCGTCGCGCAGATCCGCCATGAGGGACTTAAAATTTGTCTGGTTTTCTTTATCACCCACAAATTCGTTAAGGCCGGAGACCACGGACTGGATATCATCCAGGGCCGGTTCCACCTTGACCAAAAGCTGGTCAAGGTCTGCGGCAGAAACGGTTTTGGCAATGGCGCCATCAGGAGGAAGATAGGCCTCCTCTTTGCCCTGTGTTATTTCGATGAATTTATCTCCCAGGACTCCCTTGGTGCGGACCATGGCCTTGGCATCTTTTCTGATCTTTACCTGGGGCGAAATCACCATATCCACCCTGGCCTGACCATCTTTCAGGGTAACGTCTTTAACCCGCCCGATCTCTATCCCGGCCATTTCCACCGGGCTGTCTTTTACTAACCCGGAGACGGAATCAAAGACCGCGGAGACATGGTAGCCTTTCTCTTTACCCAGGTCGATCTTACCAAGGCGTATGCTCATGTAAGCTAAAATTATCAGGCCGATCAGCACAAAGATGCCGACCTTAATCTCTGGACCAAAACCTTTTTTATCCATAAGCAGTCCTCCTTGTCAGGAGCTAATAATTTTGTCCTCGGGAATCCCTTGCAGGAATCCCTGGACGATTGGGTTCTCGGAATTACGGAAACTCTCCGGGTCCCCGGTCTCTGTGATCTTCCCCTCGTAGAGCATGGCTATCTTGTTTGCTATCTTAAACGTACTCTGAATATCGTGACTGATAACTACGCAGGTCAGATTAAGCCTTCTCTGTATGCCCAGAATAAGCTCGTCTATAGCCGCGGTCATTATGGGATCCAGACCGGTGGTCGGTTCATCAAACAAAATTATCTCCGGATCCAGGGCTATAGCCCGGGCCAGCCCCACACGCTTTTTCATACCACCGGAAAGCTCTGAAGGATATTTGTCTTCAATTCCGGACAATCCTACATCGGCCAATTTACCGGCAACTATTTCGGCTATCTCCCTTTTACTCAGATCGGTGTGCTCAGCCAGGGGAAAAGCTATATTTTGACCCACGGTCATGGAGTCAAAGAGCGCCGCATCCTGAAACAGCATACCAAAACGGCGCCGTATTTTATAGATATCTTTTTCCTTCAATCGCGTAATATCGATATCATCGATGAAGACATGTCCGGCATCCGGCCGGATAAGACCGATAATATGCTTTAAGAGGACGCTCTTGCCCCCGCCGCTCCGTCCGATAATAACTATTATCTCTCCCTTGTTTATTTCCAGGTTGATCCCATCGAGCACCTTAAGGTTATTGAATGACTTATGTAAATCTACCAGCTTAATCATCGTGGACGCCTTCTTAGAAGAGCAGTGAGGTCAGTATGTAGTCTCCAACCAGTATGCTGACAGAGGACACGACCACGGCCTCCGTAGTAGCCCGTCCCACCCCTTCCGCGCCACCTCTGGTATGGTAGCCCTTGTAACAGCCGATTAACGTAAGAAGCAGCCCGAAACATACGGACTTAAAAAGCCCGTTAAAGATATCTGATAATTCGACCATTTCTATCATCTTGGCCATGAAGATGCCGGGATTGATCTTAAGGAGCCACACGCCCACTATGTAACCCCCGACAATGCCGACGAAGTCGTCGATAACGGTCAGAATCGGGACGACCAATATCCCGGCAATGATACGCGGCACAACCAGATATTTAACCGGATTTATGGCCATAACCGCCAAGGCATCGATCTGTTCCGTAACCCGCATGGTCCCCAGCTCTGCGGCTATGGCCGACCCGGCCCGTCCGGTTACCATGAGTGCGGTTAAAACCGGGCCCAGTTCCCGCGTCATGGAAAGGGCGACAGTAGCCCCGAGAAGTGACTCTCCGCCGAATTTGCGAAAGGCATAATAACTCTGTAAGGCCAGAACCCCACCGGTAAAGAGGCCTGTAAGTATAACGATAAAAATTGATTTAACGCCTATGAACTCCATTTGCTTGAAGATATTACGTATGCGCATGGGTGGTATAAATGCCCAGCTAAAGGCGCTTATAAGCATAATGGTCATGTCACCCATCTGGTTAATGGCGGAGAGTGTTTTGTGACCAATAGTAAAGAGAAATCTGCGCATAGTAATCAGTACATCGGAACAGAAGATTTTTTACCTAAATTGTTTTTCTACTATACCTCAAGAGGACAGTTCAACAATTTTTTAAGCAGAGCGGGCCGAATATCCGCCCCTGGCGGTGCGGGCAGTGATAAGCTGATTTATCGTTTTCTGTATCCCGGCCTGGACGGCATCGATGACATTATGCCCATCAACCCGGTAGATGAAGCTATCGTTAAGACTCAGGAATATATCCTGTACTCGCCTCAGGTAATCCTCATTTTCGAAATTATTAGGCTTTTCCCTGCGATTATTTCTGATACGTTCAACGGTTTCATCCGGCCGGGCTATGAGCAGGATGACCAAGTCGGGCACGGGCGCGAACTCCTCATTTCTTCGTCTAATATCCGGCACGGATAACCCCATCGCCCCCTGGTAGGCCATGGTAGAAAAATAATAACGGTCGGTAATGACAATCCAGCCCTCATGCAAGGCCGGTTTTATGATCTCCTCAACATGCTGCCTGCGGTCATTGATAAACAAATCCAGCTCTTCCTGAGGGGTAACCTTTTGTCTGCTCACGAAGAGTTCACGGATTTTCTGCCCATAAGGGCCATCTGTGGGTTCCCGGGTCAGAAGGACGTTATGACCCTGGTCTTTAAGATAGGCGTAAAGTAACTTCGCCTGAGTCGTCTTACCAGCGCCGTCAATCCCTTCAAAGGCAATAAGGCACCCGCCTGCGGCGGACATCTTCGAAAGGCCGTCCCTTTGCATTAGTGACGGAAAATCTTTAGCATTAGTCTCTTTGGACATGGATTATATATCTCCGTAGTCTGCTGAAGGCTGACAGGTTGTAGCCATTATATCCGAATCCTTGCCTATTTCTTAGCATTTTCTTGCGTACCGTCCTATGGTTTTTTATCATAATCAGCCCCTTTTACTCATAACCATCTAAAATAATTAACTATTATTTGAAGGGCCGGGCATCCCGCCTCCATTCCAACCCCCGGCCGCGCAGAGAAGGCGTTTAATTTTATGTTCGAGAAATTAGCAAATTATGATTCAGGTAAATTTTTTGGTTGACATACAATATATAGTACGTTTATCATCTCCCACATACTAAATAAAAGATGGGAAGGGAAAATGGGCACTCTCGCAGAAATAAACAAAATAGCAACCGCATCGGCCTCAACCAGCCGGGAGAGGGTGGTTGTAAACGAAACCACAGATATGGCGCTTTTCGTGCGTACCTCCCAGGAAGATATCATGGGCTGGGACCGCAAGCGCATTGTAGAGGCCCTTCTCCGGGAGACGTTCATCGATAGAGATACGGCGGAAAACATCAGTTGCCAGGTAGAAGAGTTTATTCGTTCATCCAGCATAAAGATGGTGACCGGTCCTCTTATTCGTGAACTGGTAAACGCCAAACTTCTGGAGCTTAACCTGGAGGATACCCGGCGTATGCACACCCGCCTGGGAGCCCCGCTTTATGATGTTGACCAGCTTCTTGTCCACCCGAACAAGGAAAATGCCAACGTGCCGCATGGTCCGGAGGCCACCAATCTGACCCTGGCCGAGTGGATTAAGAAAGAGTACGCCCTCCTGCATGTCTTTACTCCTGATGTGAGCGATGCCCACCTCAGGGGTGACATCCATTTACATGACCTTGGTTTTATTGACCGTCCTTATTGTTCAGGGCAGTCATTGGAATACATTAAAAAATTTGGGCTGAACCTTCCCAACTCTCTGGCTATGGCCAAGCCGGCCAAACATCCGGAGGTCCTCCTGGCCCACATGGTAAAATTCGCCGCCGCTCTCCAGAGCCACTTTGCCGGAGCTATAGGCTGGGATGCGGTTAACCTCTTCTTCGCTCCCTACCTGGTAGGCATGAGTGATAGAGAAGTCAAACAGATAGCCCAGATGCTGGTCTTTGAGTTTTCTCAGCAGGCCGTCGCCCGCGGAGGTCAGGCTATCTTCTCGGACATCAACCTCTACTGGGAGGTCCCCAAGCACTTTGCGGGTGTACCGGCCATCGGTCCGGAGGGGGAATATACCGGCAAGACCTATGGAGAATACGAACAAGAGGCCCAGCGTTTTGTCTGGAAGATATTTGACGTATATAAAGAAGGGGATGGGGCCGGACGTCCGTTCTTCTTCCCTAAACCCCTGGTACATATTACAGAGAAATTTTTCCAGACCCCGGGACACATGGAGTTTCTGCATCATATCTGTGACGTGGCCTCAAGTATGGGAAATACGTATTTTGTCTTCGATCGGGGCGATACGGCCAAAATCTCAGAGTGTTGCCGCCTCAGCTTCAAACTGGAGGCCGCGGACCTTGAGGATGCCCGTGAGCCGTGGCGCATGCGGTATTGCGCCCTGCAAAATGTGACCATTAACCTGCCGCGTATTGCCTACGAGGCGAACGGTGATGATACTAAATTTTTCACGCTTCTGAACGAAAGAATGAAGCTCGCAGTAAATGCCCATCGCCAGAAGAAGGGTTTTATTGAAAAGCTCCTCTCGTACGGGGAAAACGGTCCCCTGGCCCTTTTGATGATGGATCAGGACGGGTCCCCCTACCTCCGCCTGCAGCGGGCCACCTATCTTCTGGGCATGGTAGGACTCAATGAGATGATCCAGTATCATACGGGCGACGAACTCCATCAGTCACCCGCGGCCATGAAGTTCGGCCTTAAAATCATCGCCCATATGAAGCTCCTGGCAGACAAGCTATCAAAGCAGCATAATATGCGGTTCGTTCTGGAGCAGACGCCGGCCGAGAGCACCTCTTACCGCTTTGCCAAACTGGATCAGCGTTATTATCTTTCAGCGGCACAGAAGGTAATCAAGGGAACCCTTGCCTACGGTGAGATTTACTATACCAACTCTACTTTGTTCAACGTCTCCCATCCTATGAATCCTATAGAACGCGTCCGGGCAGAGGGACTTTTCCATCCGCTCATCGAGGCCGGGTCGCTTACCCATATCTGGTTAGGAGAATCCCAGCCTGATCCCAAGGCCCTGGCCGATTTCGTCATAAAGGTCTTCCGCTGGACACAGAATGATCAGATCACGTTTTCTCCTGAGTTTACTTCCTGCCGTGATTGCGGGAAAACCAGCCGGGGCCTCAAGGAAGCATGCCCTTACTGTCAGTCAAAGAATGTGGATGGTATTACGCGCATAACGGGTTATTTCACCAAGGTATCCAGTTGGAACAAGGGGAAACTGGGAGAACTTAAAGACCGTTACCGGAGTAAGATGGCTGGAGGCTGAAAATGAGAGATCTCGATGCTCAAGACAAGAGGACTTAAAGCTGAAAGCGCAAGAACGGATAACTAATAACCAATAACGGATAACGGAGGTATTCAGTATGACTCTCTTCACCAAGTCGGACTGTACCCGCTGTATGGAATTAAAAAATCAGTTTGACATGAGGGCCCTGGGCATTAAGGTCGAGAAATTAGACTCTGATAATGCCGAGGCCCTGTCGCACCTGGCCTGGCACGGGCTGGTAGAGGCCGCCCGAAAGCATCTGCCGATACTTGTCCTCGATGATTGTTCTTCGCTGACCGACTATAATGAGATCCGCAATCACCTTGCTCAGGAGGCCCAAAAAACCGGAATTGCCTGTGTCAACCTGTTCGTATAAGATCAAGGGGTTTATTGAAACCTCGTTTATCGATTGGCCGGGCCGGCTGACCGCCGTCCTGTTTCTACCGGGCTGTAATTTCAGGTGTCCTTATTGCCATAATGCCGACCTGGCCTTGGGCGGCCACAGGCTTCCCACCTGGCCCATATCATCCATATTGGAGCGTCTCAAGCAGCTTCAGGGCTGGGTGGATGGTGTCTGTATAACTGGAGGGGAGCCTACCCTTCATTCCTGTCTTCCGGAGATATTTGCCCTTCTCAAAAATCAAGGCCTTAAAACCAAGCTCGATACCAATGGCTCGAATCCTGAGATGCTGGAAGGGCTTATTGACGGAGGCCTGGTGGACTATGTGGCCATGGATGTCAAGGCTCCCCTCAATAGATTTGCCTATGCGCAGTGTACCGGTGTCGTCCCCCCACTGGATAATATCCGGGAAAGCGTCCATATCCTGATGAAAAAAGATATTCATCACCAGTTCCGCACGACCATTTTGCCGAAACTCCATTCTATAGAGGATATTCTTCGCCTCGCCGAACAATTGCGCGGGGCTATGGGCTACAAGCTTCAGAATTTCAATCCAGGAAATACCCTTGATCCCGCCTTTGAAAACGAACCCCCTTATGACCATACGACCTTCTGCGAATTACAGCGAAGGTCTCAAGATATAATATCCCTCTCCGGTCGTGCCATAGGCAGATCCGCCGGGGCGGACTTGCCACTGGCAAGCCGTGGCCTGGAGGCCCGCCTTCAGGCGTAGCGGAGGTCTTTGTATAATATCCACGCTGTCATTGCGCGAGGCAATCTCGTCCTTAGATTACTTCGTTCGCAATGACAATTTGGGAAAGGGTAACGCTTTAGCCCTAACTTTAGAAGCCCGGGGCCGCCGGCCCCATAACACCAACAAAAACAAGGAGGAAGAGGCATGGCTACTAAGACAACGACTAAAAAGACAACAACCAAAGCCAAAAGCGC